>JBKEHN010000109.1:0-10620 GCA_046710905.1 Colwellia sp. | reverse complement strand
GTATTGATAGATTATATTCTACCAAACCAATAATCAGAAAATAAAAATGAAAGCTACGTTAAAATTGTGGTTAGTTATACAGAAAATAATTTCATTTCCGTAGTTATCAGTAATTATCAGTAATTATTAATATTTTAGGGTAGCAGAATCTAAATTAGGATCTACTAGTTAATCTGGAATTAGTATTTTTATTAAAGTTACTAATTAACTTATTTATATCAATAACGTGCAAACACTAGCTAACAGTAGATTCGATCTATTGTTAAACTGGGAATGACATCAATGAAAGGGACTACCACTCTCTAATAAAACACACTCACTATGTCCGATACTCTTCAGTATTGGACATAGTGAGTGTAGTAGTTTAAACTAGCTTCATACGTATACTTCCTCATAGAATTCAAATTTGGTCTTTAACAAATGTCATTAACTAAACCTGTCCCTTTATATCCGCCATATATTGATTTATGTGAATTTGATCTTGAGGATTATCCACAGTTAGATAAATTATTTTCAGCTAATGAACCTTGGTGGCTAGAACAATTTAACTGGGGAAAAATATTCCTCACCTATATAGGGAGAAATAAATCGGCACATACTTATGACCGATTTAGAAATGACGTTGAACGTTTTCTTTTATGGGCTTTTATTGAAAATAAAAAACCAATCGACCAATTACGTAAATCAGACTTACTCGAATATGCTGATTTTTGTTGGCAGCCACCCATTACTTGGATCGGCACATCAAATCAAGAACGCTTCAAACTAGCTAACGGTTATTCAACGGCTAATGAGCTTTGGTTTCCATATAAGATTCAAGCACCTAAAAGCCAAAAATCTCAGTATGTACTTGATAAGAAAAAATACCGACCATCACAACAAACACTTTCATCTATGTTCACAGCCATTATTGTTTTTTATAACTACTTAATGGCTGAGGATTTTTGTATTGGTAACCCCGCACAAATTGCTAAAAAGGATTGTCGTCATTTTATAATTGACTCACAAGTTAAAGAAATTAAACGCTTAACGGCTAGCCAATGGCAATATGTTTTAGATACCGCCGTGCAAATGGCTGATGAAAATCTCATGTGTGAACGTAATCTATTTGTTATTGCCTCATTAAAAACCTTATTTTTAAGAATTTCAGAATTATCTGAACGAGAAAATTGGTCACCAGTAATGGGACACTTTTGGCAAGATGATGATGAAAACTGGTGGCTGAAGGTCTTTGGTAAAAGTCGTAAGTTACGTGATATTACTGTACCTATTGATTTTTTACCTTTTTTAGAACGCTATCGTTCTTCCCGTGGTTTATTAGGTTTACCATCAAGTAATGAGAATTCTATCCTGGTAGAAAAAGTACGCGGACAAGGTGGCATGACATCAAGACATCTTAGACGTTTAGTCCAGAGTGTTTTCGACCAAGCACATGATAATATGCGTAGATCTGAAGGTGAAAATAAAGCATTAAAATTAAAAGAAGCTTCTGCCCATTGGTTAAGACATACCGGTGCAAGTATGGAAATTGAACGTGGGCGCCCTCTTAAAGATATTTCAGAAGATCTTGGTCATGCAAGTATGGCAACAACCGATACCGTTTATGTGCAAAGTGAAAATAAGAAAAGAGCAGAAAGTGGCAAAAGAAGAAAAGTAGATTAAGAAAAATAAAATATCTACCCTGTATTTCATATATAGCCGCTAACATGTTCAGCTAAAACAGTGTACTACGTGATTATTTTCTGGTTACAACAGCCAAAAAATAATAAAAATCACGTAGCGTCTAGTTATTATTTGAACAAAACCTCTACAAAGCTCTATAATAAAGGGCTACAGAAAATAAAGTCTATTTTAAGTGATATAGAAATAGGCACTAAATAACTGATTCAGTTAGTAAGTATATTTGCCTGGCTATAGTTTTGTTTAACAAACACCGTTTAGTCGTTAAATTATAACTAAACTAATAATTTAAAATTGATGTGACTTTTTAACATCCAAACATCATAGCTTATAACTCAGAAATTAAACATATGTCCCCTTTTAACTTAGACTTTCAGTTACTACTTATATAAATTAGTTAAATTAGTTAAATTATCATTATAATAATTAATGAGTTTTATCAATCTAACTATTCTGAGTCTTTGATGTTCGAGTATAATTTTAGATGTGTTAATTTTTAAATAGTAACGACTGTTTTGATGAGAACAATCCGTTTAGTTATTATAATAACTATTTGCCACGTTCTAAATGTTCATCTCGCGTTCAGATATTATTTCATTGGTTTTTTGAATAGAAATGTAAATCTATCAGAATTACCAGTAACCGATTTACGCCCTACTTCGTAACGTAATTCGTCATCAGCTTTGTAATGAATAGTTGAGTAATCAACAAACTCAAAACCAGCAGCTTGAACTTCTTTGATGACTAATACGGGATCTATTCTACGACCATTTTCGTCATTTTCTTTTTGCATATGACGACGAGTATGATCAACAATACCGTAAATCCCACCAGGTTTTAATGCCTTTATTGCTTCTTGATTCACTTTAGTACGTGTAGCTAGTGATAAATTATGGTAATTACGAAATGTTAAAACGGCATCAATATTTTGCACATCAAAATCAATATTTGATATATCGTAACGTTTTTCTTCTATGTTACGTTCAAACGTTGACTTTTTACTCAATCTTTTTACTTTATTAAAACCATCCTTACTTAATAGATCTTCTGCTCCAATCGCTACATAAAGTAGGCCTTTCTCTTTTAGAGCGGGAGCAAGTAAAGTAGTATACCAACCGCTACCTGGAATTAATTCAAGTACACTCATGTCTGACTGTATACCTAAAAATTCAAGAGTTTGTATTGGCTTGCGATTACGATCGCGTTCTTTATCTTTGTCAGAACGATTTTCTGATTTCATTGCGACTTTAATATCTTCACTAAAATTTTCAGCTTGTACAAATCCAGCTGAAAAACTACAGCTAATAAGTAAAGGAACTAATATTTTACGCATTTTTTGTTCACTCCAAATGGTTATAATTTATATTGTTAAAATTTTTATTATAGAATAACAAATAAAAAATAACCTTATTCTATCAGTAAACGAAGCTGTGAATATCACATATCATAGCGAGATTTATGTAAAGTAGTAACAAATTATGTCTCTTTCATTATTTGTTACTCAGAAAAAAAGTTCTAAAAGGGCTTTAAAATTAGAGTCGCCAAGCGACTAAGTTATATTAGTTACTATGGTGATAAACAAGAAGATATTTTAAAAGATAACTACCAATCTTCATTTTCACAATAGCTAATTGCTTGATTCGCAACTGAATATGAAAAACCTTTAGAAATCAAATAGCGTAACGCTTTTTGTTTTAACTTTAATTCTTCAATAGGCTCTTCACCAAACTTTCTTATTTTTAGCGTTAGCGCTTTATCAAAATAGTCTTCTTCAGTTGTCTTTATACCACTAACGCATTCATTAATTGTTTGCGATGAAAAACCTTTGGCATAGAGTTTTTCTTTTATTTTATTAGGACCTATATTTTTCTCAGTCAAACTCTCCATTAAACGTTGTGCATATCGAAGATCATTGACAATATCTCGCTCTATTAAATAATCTAGAGCTAGTTCATTGAATTGTTTATCGTCTTTAAATAATAGATTAGCTTTTTGCATTAATACTTTAGCCGAGTAATCACCATATCTTTCAATCATCCACTGCATGTATGATTTAACGCGATCATAAGTAATTACTTGTGGTTTAGCCTCTTTTTTTTTTGCATACATGGTAACGTTAAACCCTATCTCTTAGTATCCGAACTCTGTAAATAATGAGACTTAGCTGTCTAATTCTAATGTTTGGCAGCACTGACATGCATCGAGAAACCCTTGTTGTAGTATCTCTTTACTAATACCATAGGTATTCATGAGTTGATGAGTATTTTCCTTCTCGTCTGAAATAAATGCCGTTATTAATTCTAATAGATGACCTAAAACCCCTCTTTCGCTGCTAATAATTTTTCAATCGGTTTAGCCAATGGCATCGTTTTGTTAATTGCAGTAACTGACATAGATAAAATAACCTCAATAGAACTTAGTCATCCTGTCATAAAGGAGTATTCACCTACCGAAGAGACGTTATTTTGAGTACTAAGAGATTGCATCATTCGGGCAGTAATTAATGACTGTTTACATATTTCATCAGCTCTATCTGACGTTAAATTCGATAAAGCTAAAATAGCGATTAGCTGCCTTAATTTTTCTTCACCTAAATATGTCGTAGCTTGTTTTAAACACTCTATTTCAATATTTGTACCTGTTGAAACGTTATTTACCATTTTTAGTAAACCTATAGTTAAATTAACGTCTTGGCTAATAATATGTGATACCTTTTCAAAATCGAGTACGGTGTTCGACGTTTCAACAAGTAACTGTATCATCATCGATTTTAATGTTGTTAAGGTTTGTCCTTCAATCATTTCAGCTTGGTGATAAAAGAAGCCTTGAAAATAATTAAGACCGACTTCGACAAGTGTTTGCTGTTGATTTCTAGTCTCTACGCGTTCGGCTATAATACTTATGTTGAAAGCTTTCATTAGGTTAAGTGCGGGTTTCAACCGTTTAGTATTGATTTCTTCTATATTAACTTTAACTACAGTGATATATGGAAAGAGTACATCCCAATGAATTGCTAAATCATATTCTGTGAGGACTATATTATAGCCATGATCAGGGTAATATTTAATAATTTCAACTAAATTTTAACTAAATTTTTTGATGGTTTTATATTATCTACCAATTCAATAACAATTAATTCTTTATTAAACATTAAGAGGAATTTATTGATTAAATTACTTTTGATGAAATTGATAAAAGCTAATTTACCCATACACAAAGTTTTAATATCACCTTGAATAGGGTTTTGAATGATAAGTTTAGAGCTAGCAATATCTTGATCAATTTCAGGAAAATTATTTTCCGCACTATCTCTAAAAATAGTTCATAGCCAATGGTTTTTAAGTGCCTATCAAGAATTGCTTGTCGAGCAATATATGTTTTTTAATTTTTAAACCTAGCTATCTTTGCTTATTTAATTATATCGTTATCTATCTTATTTGTTGATATAAAATTTACTTATTTTATAAATACTCTTCACTATATATTTTGTTTAGAAGCGAGTTCATCCACTGATTTTTTAACAAAATCATATTGATGATAATCTCCATCAACAATATCATTGTCTATTTTTACTATGTCTAAATCAATGGTGCGTGGACCATTTTTGTTGCTGGTCCGTACTCGGCCTAATTGTGTTTCTATATTTTTTAAATAGGCTTTTAGATCAGTAGCATTAAGAGTACAAGTAAATGAAAATGCGGTATTAATAAAGTCTGCCTGTTCGGTAAACCCCACTGGTTTGGTGCGAAGTAATGTCGCACTATTTACCTGAGCATCAATTTTCTTAAGTTGCTCAAACGCTTGCTTAATATGTGTTTCAGCATCAAGGTTTGAGCCAACAGCAACAATGTAAAATGGCATTAAGCAAAACGCTCTGCCGTGATTGAGACACTTTTTGCGTAACGTAAGGCGCCTGGTTTAGCTACTTTTAACTTCGCGTGTAAGACACCATCAAAGGAAAGGATCAAGTCGAGTAGTATGCCCAGTAGTCGTTCAATGGTGTTATAACTAGAATCGAGTACGATAGCTAAAATCTCTTTATTAATGGTACGGTAGTTAACGCAATCTTCGATTTCATCAGACAACATAGCCTTAGATATATCTGCGTCAATCCAGTAATCGATAATAAGCTTTTGTTTATTCTTACGCTCTTCTTCGGTGATACCAAGAATAGTATAAATCTCTAATTTTTCAACATATATGGTGGACATTTTAGGTGACTCCCTCCGTCTATTTGTAATGTTTGTCCCGTAATTGAATTATTTTCTGATAAAAATTTAATGGCTGAATATAAGTCAGCTAATGGGACTTTACGCTGTAAAATATTGATATCTTTATTATCTATTTGCATAGCTGAATCCGTCGCATCTAAGACAAAGCCAGGTGCTATGGCATTAACTCTTATCATAGGCGCGCATTCTATTGCGGCTAATTCAGTTAAGGTTTCTTGGGCTTTCTTTGAAATGAAATAAGCCGATTTACTGGTGTAACGATGTGATAAGTTTGCATCTGAAATATTAATAATCTGGCATGGATTATTTTGTTTTACTAGCGCCTGAATCAGTAACCAAGGGCTAGTAAGATGAATATTAAGGTTACTTTGAATTTGCCTTAACGTTGATTCAAGCAATGAAGATTGTTCAAACACTGAGGCATTATTTATTAATAGTTCAATATTAGGCACCTGCGAGAGTAGTACTGAAAAACGTTGTCCAATCGTTGCAGGATCATCTAAATTTGCTTGCCACAATACTACCTTGATATTAAAAGTTTCTAACTGTACTTTTAATGTTAATGCGGCAGCTTCGGATTGATTGTAATGCAGGACAATATTTTTACCGCTTTTGGCAAACTCTTGATTAAGGAACGCGCCAATACGCTTTGCCCCACCGGTTACTAATACCCACGCTGTACTATTCATCAATCTCTAATCAACTGTAAAAATTCAGCACGAGTATCTTTGTGTTTTAAGAATGAACCAAGCATACATGAGGTCTTCATTTCAGAATTTTGTTTTTCAACACCGCGCATACGCATACATAAATGTGATGCTGATATAACAACACCAACACCTTTAGCACCGGTAACGTCCATAATGGCATTGGCTATCTCTTGTGTTAGGTTTTCTTGAATTTGCAAACGACGTGCAAACATATCCACTATTCGAGCTAGTTTAGATAAGCCAAGTACTTTACCGTTGGGGATATAACCAATGTGACAGAGACCGGTAAAAGGTAACATGTGGTGTTCACATAACGAGTATAATTCTATGTTGTTAACCACCACCATTGAATCACAATCTGAGCTGAATAAGGCGCCATTAATAACGGTATCTAAATCTTGTGCATAGCCTTGTGTTAGAAACTTCAAGGCTTTAGCTGCTCGTTTTGGTGTATCGACTAAACCCTCACGGGTTAAATCTTCACCTATTTGTTCAATAATCGATTTAAAGTCTTGTTCCACTTTTAACTACCTGTTTATTATTAACTTGATTTGTATTACAAAAGTCGTGCTATGAGAACTAATATGATTAGTATCATGGCCAAACGAATTATTTATACTTAATAATTTACCCTACAGCCCTTAAATTTCAAGTTCTTATTTTAAATTCAAATTATTTAGCGGCCTCGATGCTGTGATATTGGTAGAAATGGTGTAATGAAGCGGAATTTAGTAATAGTGCAATAGCTAGTATGGTATTAATGTGATCGGCCATATTAATACCATACTAGCTAATCATATGGTGAATTTATCCGTTGAAGTTTCTATTATTCTAATTCTTTCATGCCCTTTAATATGTAGATAATCACCTTGTTTTAGCGTGAGCTTATTATCATTAAAATATTCGATTACAGTATAACCAGATCAAACTATCACCCATTAATTTTCAGTTTGGTCATAGCTCTGTGTATAACTAAACACATGACTCTTTGACACTACTGGCTCAATTATTAGCTTTTGTGTCGTGCTAATATATTCAAATATTTCATCTGATATTTCTCCTAGAATAGAGCTAAATATATTGGTCACTAACGTGCTCCTTTCCATGACAACATTAAAATATCGAACTATGTCTCAGCCAGATTTTTATATCCTAATATTTTGCTTAAGTAAATTTCTACAGCTATAAAAGCAAAAGGAACAATCGAGGCAATAAATAAAGACAACCAAATGACGAGTGACCATTTCTCTTTATTTGATGCTATCAAAGATAATACAAGGTAGAGCATGAATAATACGCCATGAGCCATACCTAATTGAAAAACAAAATCTCGACTGACTAAACCAAGGGTAACACTTAATATTGATAAAAAAGATAAGCCTTCTAAAAGACTGATGACACGAAAAAATTTAAGCATGAATAGAACCTATAAAATCGAAAACCGTATTATCCTGTGGTCAGAGCATTGGGTCAACTTTATCACGTTAACATTGTATTTTTGGGATATCTCGCCATTGGCTAGTATACTGCGGGCTTAAAAATTCTCGTCGCATTTGCCATTTTTCATGATGTCCTTCAGCAGCTAATCTTAATGTGCTGTTTCCGTATCTATGATTCACATTATCTAAACATTGCATTAGATGACTATTAGTATGATCAGGGATAAATAAGTCGGGTTGTATAAACGCTTTACTACTTAACTCTATGGCACCAACGCCGCAACGATGGAACCCTACCCCAGTACTGTATATAGAATCAATAACTCGGTTGATCGCGTTGGCTATTTCACAGCTATTATCAGTAGCCATAATAAAGGGATAAACAATGCTTTGTTTGTAATAGTATTGATCATGTGGTGAGCTAGAAGCAAATATCATTAACTTTTTAATGAGAGAATTTTGTCTCCTCACTTTACGGGCAACAATCGAGGCATGTGTTACTAATGCCCCACGTAATTCATTTTTTGTGGTAATACGCTGACCAAAACTTCGCGTTGAGAAAATCTCCTTTTTTGGTGATTTTACCTGGTCCCAAGACAAGCAACTAATACCGTTCAATTCATTCACGGTTCTTTGGGTCACTACACTAAACTGTTCTCGTATATGCTGAGGGTTTTGTTTTGCTAATTGTGTAGCATTGTTAATACCATCAAACTTTAACCGCTTAGCTATTTTACGGCCAATACCCCAGACATCTTCTACATCCATACGATTTAGAATTTCATCTCTACTTATTTGGCTATCAATGACCGCTACACCATTAAAGCCTGATAGCTTTTTGGCCGCATGGTTTGCTGCTTTGGACAGTGTAGCGGTTTCACCAAAACCAACACCAACAGGAAGTCTGGTCTCTTTCCAAATAGCCTTTCTTATTTTATGTCCGTATTCATGCCAATCCTTTATACAGCTTTCATAATGGTCAAAATATAAAAATGATTCATCAATTGAGTAGATATATTGGTTATCACAAAATCGACTCATTACATTCATCATTTGATCGCTTAAATCCGCATACAACTCATAATTTGAAGAACGAACAACCACACCATGCTGCTCAAGCAGTGATTTTACTTGAAAATAAGGTATAAATTTTGGAATACCAAGGCGTCGGGCAATCGGACAAACAGCGCAAATACAGCCATCATTATTGGTTAAAACAACAACAGGTTTATTGCGTATACTTGGGTCAAAGACCTTTTCCGCACTGGCATAAAATGATACCGCATCGACTAAAGCATACATGCAGCAAGCTCTGGAGACTTATGATGTAGACGAATAGAGCGAGTGACAACACCTTCTAATGAAAACTCATCTTCAGGGGTAATTGATACCGGGACAAAATCATCCGAGGCAGATAATAGCCGAGCTTTTTTTTTATCAATTAACTTACAAACAAAGCAGCCATTATAATTAGCCACAATAACATCGCCATTTTTAACCGTAAGCGATCGATCTACAATCAGAATATCACCATCAAATATTCCTATTCCTTTCATTGACTGACCTGAAGCTTGCCCAATAAAGGTAGCATTAGGATTTTTTATGATTAATTGATCAAGTGATAAGCCTAATTCTTTATATTCTGCTGCTGGAGATTCAAAGCCAGAGATACCGGCTTCAGCATATATTGGAATAACTTTCATATAAAAACCCACTATACTGTAATTAAATACAGTATAGTGTGGTTTACTTAATTTATGAAGCAATGAAGTATATTAATAGTAAATAAAGTCTTTAAATTTTTTATTATGTCTTTTAAATGGGTGTAAAAATTCATCTAAATAGTATTAATAATCATAATTTGATTAAGTTCAGTCTTTATTTTTTTACTGAAGTAAGATTCATCAAGCTATAGAAAATCTATCATCGGTTAGGCTTTACTTGGGGTTATATATTGTTTATAACGATATTTGTAGGTAACGCGTAACCACTATTATTTACTAGAAACGTTGTACATCATAGAGTACAGCGATTTTATAGATTTAATCGTAAGCAAGCAATTAACCCTAAAAAACCTATAGCAATAATTACTAAGCTGAATTTTTTAAAACGGAACTGACTTGAGTTTATATTTACAGTAAATATTATAGTTTTACTTATCTGTGGATTAAAATTTCAGACATTAGCATATAACCACGTAAGTACCTCATTACGTTCAGTGAAGACTTCAATATTTAAAGAAGTAGAGCTTAGGCTTGACGCAGAAAATTCAGCACTCATATTGGCTAATTTATTGAGAGAAAATATAGCTATTTTATCTATTCTGTCTAAGATGCCAAATTGAATAAGTGCATCAAGTTGTGTAGAGTAAGAATTACTTTTATTAATGAGTAGTGAAAAGTAATGACTAAAATTGATAATAAGTAATGATGAATCTCATCTACCATTTCGAGATTAATGTCTACGCCACTATCAACGGTAATTTCAGTAAGGTCACCACTTAAAACGTAAATCTTTGCAAACGATATTTACTGTACTTCCATATATTTATCTTAGTCC
>JBKEHN010000108.1:0-10636 GCA_046710905.1 Colwellia sp. | reverse complement strand
ACTGAGTTTGATCAATTTATTGATGATGAGGGCAATTCACTTACCGGTGAGGAGCAAGCACATGCACCAAATTATCAATTTAATGTAGGTATTAATTATCAACCAACCGATGAGTGGTTATTTAATATCTCTGTTGATGGCAAAGATGAGTTTTATTTTTCAGATACTCGTTACTATGATGGTCAACCAATTCCTAAAGAAGATATTACTTCAGAAGCAGTAGTATTATTAAATGCTTCTATCAGTTATTTACAAGATAATTGGCAGTTTAAAGTATGGAGTCGTAACCTTACTAATAAAGATTACGCCAACCGTGGCTTTTATTTTGGTAATGATCCACGTGATGGTTATACCCCCAAGCAATATACTCAGCTATCTGAGCCATTAGTGTTTGGTGCAAGTTTGAACTATCAATTTTAATCACTGTATATATCAAATTCGGCAGAGCTAGTAGCTCTTCCGAACATATTGGAAGGACATTGTATGAAAATATCCATCGAGCTGAGCTTCTACCCACTAGCAGAACAACAATATAAAACTGAAATTTGGGCTTTTATTAAAAGGCTTAGAAGGATCGAAGGTTTGCAAGTTGTAACAAACGGCATGAGCACGCAAGTATTTGGTAATTATGACCTTGCAGTTAGCCATGTTATGGCTGAGATAAAGCATGTACATCAAACAACCGGCGCGGCTGTTTTTGTTTGTAAGTTTATTAATGGTGATCGATCACAAGTTGAAGCAGAAAGTTAATGTCCGAAATCTTAGCTAATACATCAACCTACTTCCAACATTTACCCTGGCTAGAACTTATTGCGATGCTACTGTCACTGGCCTATGTGATTTTGGTGGCTAAAGGCTCTTTATGGTGCTGGCCAGCAGCTTTTATTAGTACGGGTCTTTATACATACATTTTTTATGATGTATTATTATTAATGGATAGTGCCTTACATGTCTATTATTTATTAATGGCTGTGTATGGCTACTGGCAATGGTCTAAAAATGTTAGTGATGAAGAAGAAAATAACGCTAAACTCAACATAGTGAGTTGGGGCTTGAACAAGCATATTAGCATATGTCTGGGTTTAGCTTTAGTAGCCAGTGCTTTAGGATATGTTATGGCTAACTTTACCCCTGCGTCGTTTCCTTATTTGGATACCTTCACAACTGTTTATGCGGTATTTGCTACCTATCTAGTTACTCAAAAAGTATTAGAAAACTGGCTTTATTGGATTGTTATTGATTTTGTTTCTATCTATTTGTATATTGAGAAAGGCCTAATACCAACTACAGTTCTTTTTGTTATCTTTGTAATTGTTGCCTTTTATGGTTATGTTAAATGGTTAAAAGTGTATAGAAATACATCGGTCAACTTACAAGCATCTTCAGTTTACTAAGCTTTTTGTTTAATGACACTTATGCAATCAGACCTCAATACACTCAAATCTCTACCTTGTTTCACTTCAATTGTAGAGATGAGTTTGTTAGCTGAGGGCATGAGCCATAGCTGCTTCAAAGTAACCACTCCTGAACAAGTACTTTTAGCAAAAAAACTCAATCAAGAAACTGCTATTACAGAAGTGTTTAGTGCGCTTACCTGCTCAAAAAAAGGATTAAGCCCTAAAGTCATTTATCATGATAATGATTGGTTAGTGACTGTTTTTATTGTAGGCACTTCACTAGCTCAGTCTGGACTGAAAAGTCCTAAAAAAATATCAACCGCACTTAGACTCATGGCGAAATTGCATCGGTTAGAGCTATCACAGGATAATCAATCATTTCCGACGCTAGACACCGCCAAGTCTATTAATCACTTACTCACTAATCTGGTATCGTTTAATAAGCATGAGAGACTTAATTTGATAAGTCTAACTAAGACGCTAACTAATGATATTAACGCTCAAATAGCGCTCTGTGATACTTCTAGCGTAATTTGTCACGGCGATCTCAACTTCACTAATATCCTTATCGAATCGACTATAACTAATAAGGATGGTATCAATCATCGCCAAAAACCATGGTTAATAGACTTCGAATGTACTCATTTGGCACCAGTAGAATTTGACTTAGCGATGTTTGTTGCAGTCAATAACTTTACACATCAGCAACTGTCTGAGATTGTAACTAGCTATAGTAAATTAGCTCCAAATTACCGAGTCAATTACAAACTTCTGACTTGCTATATCCTCTATAGCTATTTTATCAATGGTTTATGGTATCTAGATAATGTAAACCATTCAAAAGCTGATGCCGATTTTAGAACGCTTGCTATTGAGCAATGGTCTACATTTGACAGTTACGCGGTTAAACAATCTATAGCTTTGCCAAAACTCCTGCCGATAGTAAAGTAGTTTTGATTTAACTTAGACTAATTTGAATAAATTTCTTCTCAACTCTGAGCTTACTCGTTATTCATTAACATGGAAAATTTACTTTAGGTTAGTGATTCTAAATTAAATAAATTAACTAAATTTAACGATATTTATAGGTATAAAGAAAGCTCCCAGAGGATCAGTTTAAAAGGCTTAGATGTTGCGTTATTGATTTTGATCAGGAAATAGCTATTCTCTGATCAAAATCAATGCCTTGCCGCTAAGCCTTTTAATTCTCGCTCAATAGGAAAGAACTAAATCAACTTAGTATTACGTTTATAATCCTTTTGTACACTTCAATTGATAATATTCAAAATATAAAAAAGCCACTTTACTAAATAGTAAAGTGGCTTTCATAATCAGTATCTGTGTTCACATCTAAACGATTACTTATAAGAGTAAAGATGTCACTAAAGCTGAAGGTATTTAGCTATGCTTGCTAGTCGCTTGAATAACGCGTAATTGCGCTACTGCACGAGCTAATTCAGCAGCAACTGTTGCGAAATCAACATCAGCACCATTGGCGTTCATGTTATCTTCAGCACGTTGCTTAGCTTCAAGAGCGGCTTGCTCATCCAAATCGGCAGCACGTGTAGCAATATCGGCTAACACGATAACATTATTAGGTTGAACTTCTAACATACCACCTGAAAGATAGATAACTTCTTCATTGCCATCTGCTTTAGTGATAAGTACCATACCCGGTTTTAGTGAGGTCAGTAAAGGTGCGTGACCAGGTAAAATACCTAACTCACCTTCACTACCTGTGATCTGTAGTGATTTAATGCTACCAGAAAATAAGCTTTCTTCTGCACTAACTACATTCAGATTTACAGTTAATAATGACATTTGACTCAACCTCTATTGCTGTAATCACCTACAGTATTCACTGCAGGTGACAACTAGATAATTACATCTTACTTGCTTTCTCTACGGCTTCTTCAATAGTACCAACCATATAGAAAGCCTGCTCAGGCATATCATCATAATCACCAGCTAAAATACCTGTGAAGCCAGCAATGGTGTCTTTTAATGATACATATTTACCTGGAGAACCGGTAAATACTTCAGCGACAAAGAACGGTTGTGACAAGAAACGTTGAATCTTACGTGCACGAGTTACCGTTTGTTTATCTTCTTCAGATAACTCATCCATACCTAAGATAGCAATGATATCTTTAAGTTCTTTGTAACGTTGTAATACGTTTTGCACGCCACGTGCCACTTGATAATGTTCAACACCGACAACTAATGGATCAAGTTGACGTGAAGATGAATCTAGTGGATCAATCGCTGGGTATATACCTAACTCGGCAATTGAACGTGAAAGTACAACAGTTGCATCTAAATGAGCAAAAGTAGTTGCTGGACTTGGATCGGTCAAATCATCTGCTGGTACATATACCGCTTGGATTGAAGTGATTGAGCCTTTATTCGTTGAAGTAATACGCTCTTGTAATACACCCATTTCTTCAGCAAGTGTTGGTTGATAACCAACGGCTGATGGCATACGACCTAATAATGCTGATACTTCAGTACCTGCAAGCGTATAACGATAAATATTATCGACGAAGAATAATACGTCACGACCTTCGTCACGGAATTTTTCAGCCATAGTTAGACCAGTAAAGGCAACACGTAAACGGTTCCCTGGAGGCTCATTCATTTGTCCGTAGACTAACGATACTTTATCAAGTACGTTAGAATCGTTCATTTCGTGATAAAAATCGTTACCTTCACGAGTACGCTCACCAACACCAGCAAATACTGAGTAGCCGCTATGCTCGATCGCGATGTTACGAATAAGTTCCATCATGTTTACTGTTTTACCAACACCAGCACCACCGAAAAGACCAACTTTACCACCCTTAGCGAATGGACAAACTAAATCGATTACTTTTATACCCGTTTCTAACAATTCGTTAGACATTGATTGTTCAGCATAAGCTGGTGCTTCACGATGAATTGACCAACGGGCTTTTTCGCCGATTGGACCTGCTTCATCAATAGGTTCACCTAGTACGTTCATGATGCGACCTAACGTCTCAACACCAACAGGTACCTGGATGCCTTGACCAGTATTAACTACATCAAGACCACGACGTAAACCGTCAGATGTTCCCATTGCAATAGCACGTACAACACCGCCACCTAGCTGCTGTTGAACTTCAAGTATCAAACCTTCAAGGTCACCTTCGGTAACTTTAATAGCGTCATATACTTTAGGTACGGCATTTTGTGGAAATTCAACATCCACAACTGCGCCAATAATTTGGACGACTTTACCTGTACTCATGTTTATTCCTCTTAATTTAAGTTAACTAAGCTTCACTCAGCTAACTTTTCGTTAAATTACGAAAATTGTTATCAGATTAATTCGTTACCGAAATATTCTGCTTACCCTACCGCAGCTGCACCAGCAACAATTTCACCCAACTCTTGAGTGATTGCTGCTTGACGCGCTTTGTTGTATACCAGTTGTAAGTCGTCAATGATCTCACCAGCATTATCTGTAGCGGCTTTCATTGCGATCATACGGGATGCTTGTTCACAAGCTAGGTTTTCAACCACACCCTGATATACTTGAGATTCAACATAACGTACCAATAGTTGCTCTAATAAGGAGTCAGCATCTGGTTCATAAATGTAATCCCAACGACGGCCAATATCTTCATCATCTGATTTAGGTAGAGGTAACAATTGATCAATTGTTGGTTGTTGCGTCATCGTATTAACAAACTTGTTATAAACAACGTACAACTTATCAATCTGACCGTTCTCATAAGCTTCTAGCATAACATTCACGCTACCAACTAAGTCAGTAACCGATGGGTTATCACCTAAGCCTGAGATCTGTGCTGTTACTTTAGCGCCCATATTATTAAAAAATGTTGTAGCTTTAGAACCCACTACGCCAAATTCAACTTTAGCACCAGATGCTTGTTTTTCAGCAGCATCTACAAGTACACGTTTAAATAAATTAGTATTTAAACCACCACACAAACCACGGTCTGTTGATACAACAATATAGCCAACACGCTTAACTTCACGCTCTTCCATATATGGATGGCGAAATTCTAAGTTACCAAGCGCAATATGACCGATCACGTTTCGTATATTTGTCGCATATGGACGAGAAGCTGCCATACTAGCTTGTGCTTTACGCATTTTACTAGCGGCAACCATTTCCATAGCGTTTGTGATCTTTTGAGTGTTTTTAACACTCGCAATCTTGGTTTTTATTTCTTTACCAACGGCCATGACTCTTTCTCCGAAAAGGTTACTTAATTAAAGACTCGATTACCAAGTTTGCGTAGACTTAAATGTTTCAAGTGCTTTAGTCAAACTTGCTTCGATAGCTTTATCGTAGTTACCAGATTCGTTAATCGTAGCCATAAGCTCAGATTCCACACTATTCATATAAACGTGTAATGAATCTTCGAGATCATTGATCTTGTTAATTTCAACATCGTTCAAAAAGCCTTTTTCGGCAGCAAATAAAGATACTGCTGTTTCAGCTACTGATAGTGGACTGTATTGCTTTTGCTTCATCAATTCAGTTACACGTTGACCATGTTCTAATTGAGCACGAGTCGCGTCATCTAAATCTGATGCAAATTGAGCAAAGGCTGCTAATTCACGGTATTGAGCTAATGCTAAACGGATACCACCACCAAGTTTCTTGATGATTTTCGTTTGCGCAGCTCCACCAACACGAGATACTGATAAACCAGCATTTACTGCAGGACGAATACCTGAGTTGAATAAATCAGACTCTAAGAATATTTGACCATCGGTAATTGAGATTACGTTCGTTGGAACGAATGCTGATACATCACCTGCTTGCGTTTCAATGATAGGTAAAGCAGTTAATGAACCTGTTTTACCTTTAACTTCACCGTTAGTAAATTTTTCAACGTATGCTTCGTTTACACGAGCTGCACGTTCTAGTAAACGGCTATGAAGATAAAAAACGTCACCTGGGTATGCTTCACGACCTGGTGGACGACGTAACAATAATGAAATTTGACGGTAAGCAACTGCTTGCTTAGACAAATCATCATATACAATTAACGCATCTTCACCGCGGTCACGAAAGTATTCACCCATAGAACAACCAGCATATGGTGCTAGGTATTGTAGTGCAGCAGCTTCAGAAGCTGAGGCAACAACAACGATAGTATTAGATAAAGCACCGTGCTCTTCTAAACTACGCACTACGTTAGCAACGGTAGAAGCTTTCTGACCGATGGCAACATAAACACATTTAATACCAGTATTCTTTTGGTTGATAATCGCATCAAGTGCAATCGCTGACTTACCGATTTGACGGTCACCAATGATTAGTTCACGTTGACCACGGCCAATAGGAATCATAGAGTCAATTGACTTGATACCAGTTTGTACAGGTTGATCTACAGATTTACGTTCGATAACACCAGGTGCAACAACTTCTACTGGAGAGTAGCCGTCATTATCAATTGGGCCTTTGCCATCAATTGGTTCACCTAAAGTGCTCACTACGCGACCTAATAGACCACGGCCTACTGGTACTTCTAAAATACGACCAGTACCTTTAACTTTTTGGCCTTCCGCTAAATCAGCGTAAGGACCCATTACTACCGCACCGACCGAATCACGGTCAAGGTTTAAGGCGATAGCAAAACGGCTACCAGGAAGTTCGATCATTTCGCCTTGCATTACATCAGCAAGACCATGGATACGAATAATACCATCTGTTACAGAAACGATAGTACCTTCGTTACGAGCTTCGCTGACAACACTAAACTGTTCAATACGATTCTTGATCAGTTCAGCGATTTCAGTGGAATTCAGTTGCATGCTCTGTTCCCTTATCTAGGATTGTAAAGTTGATGCTAAACGACTCAGTTTACCTTGTACAGAGCCATCGATTACCATATCACCTGCTTTAATAATTAAGCCAGATACAATGTTCACATCAATATTACAATTAAGCTTTACTTTACGTGCCAAGCGCTTTTCAAGCGCGGCGCTAAGTGTTGTTTTTTGCTCTACAGTAATTTCCACAGCAGAGGTTACATCCACAGTGATTTCTTGCTCGAACTCAGCTTTAAGTGCTAAGAAATGCTCAAGAACAAGTGGAAGTACCAACAAACGTTCGTTTTCTGCCATTACTTTTAAAAAGTTTTGGCCTTGGCTGTTTACTTGCTCGCCACAAACATTTAAAAATAATGTTTGTGCCTGCTCGACTGAAGCGCCACCAGATAAATAACCTTTTATGGTTTCATCTTTAGCAACTTCAGCAGCAAAAGATAGCTGAATTAACCAGCTATCCAATGCTTTTGCTTCAACAGCAAAGTCGAACGCTGCTTTAGCGTAAGGACGAGCGACAGTAGTCAATTCAGACATAGCTCTTTCCTCTTAAAGTTCAGCGACGAATTTATCTAAAATGTCGCTATGTGCAGCAACATCAATTGAACGCTCGAGAATTTTCTCGGCACCAGCAACTGCTAGAATGGCGACTTGTTGGCGCAATCCTTCAATAGCTAAGTTACGTTCTGCTTCAATTTCTGTGTGACCAGCAGCTAAGATTTTTACTTTCTCGGCTTCTGCTTTCACAGCAGCTTCTTCAACTATTTGCGTTTCACGTTTTTTTGCTGCTTCAATAATTTCAGCAGCTTGCGCTTTCGCTTCTTTTAGTTGGGCCGTTGCTTTTTCTTGGGCTAATTCCAAGTCTTTTTCAGCACGGTCTGAAGCAGCTAAACCATCGATGATTTTTTTCTGGCGAGCTTCAATAGCATCGTTTAATGGTGGCCATACAAACTTCATGCAGAACCAAACAAAAACTATAAATGATATTAATTCACCAAGTAGAGTGGCGTTTAAATTCACAACCGCTTCTCCTTAATAGTAAGCTGTTCAAAGAATGAAATTAAAGTACAAACAATAATACCATTGCGATACCAACACCAATCATAGCTACGGCATCGATCAAACCAGCTAAGATAAACATCTTAACTTGTAATGATGGAGCTAATTCTGGCTGGCGTGCACACGCTTCCAAGAATTTACCGCCCATGTTACCAAAGCCGATAGCAGTACCGATAGCGCCAAAGCCGATAAGTAAAGCAACGGCAATGAACTTAATTGCTTCTGGCATTGTTAATAGTTGTTCCATTTTTTTCTCCAAGGTTTAAATTTTAAGGTTAAGGTTAAGGTTAAGGTTAAAGTAAAAATTTAGTGATTATCTGAGCTTGCCATACTTAAGTAAACAATTGTTAGCATCATAAATACGAATGCTTGTAACACGATTACTAGTATATGAAATACAGACCATACAAAATGCAATGGAAGTTGCATTAAGCCAACAGCGCCGATTAATATAAAAATCAACTCTCCGGCATATAAATTACCGAATAAACGCAATGCTAACGAGAAAGGCTTGGCGATTAATGCGATTGTTTCAAGTATTAAATTAAAAGGAATTAATACAGCCTGCACTGCTTTATTTTTCGAACTAAACGGGTGTAGAGTTAGCTCAGCAATGAAACCTAAAATACCTTTAATTTTTATTGAGTAGCCAATCATTAGCAAAAACACACCTATTGCTAATGCAGCCGTCATATTGATATCAGTAGTAGGTACAATTTTCATATAAACATCATGAGAGTCCATACCAAAAGCAGTCTCGCCTACTAATCCAGCCAATGCAGGTAAAAAGTCAACGGGTATCAAATCCATCAAGTTCATTAAGAACACCCAAACAAATATTGTCAGGGCAAGAGGGGCAATCAATGTACTTTTACCATGAAAGGTTTTAGTAACATTATCTCCAACAAATTCAATTACCATCTCAATAAAACATTGAAATTTATCAGGAACCCCGGTAGTTGCTTTGTTAGCGGCTCTACGGAAAACCCATAAAAACAGGATCCCTAAACCAATCGACCATGCTAATGTATCTATGTGCCATGTCCAGAAACCACTGTCACTACATGCTTTATTAAATGCTAAACCTGAATCGGTTGAGCACATCTTTGCATTAGTTAAATGATGCTGAATATGGCCTGAGAGAGTAACTTCTGCTGCCATTTTTTTATCCCAAGGTTAAAGTTTAAAATTTGTTTAAGCCAGTAAATTAACGTTTTATTAAAAAAACTGGCAGTAGTAATGGTAAAAACACTACTACGCAATATGTGCTTAAAAATGCTACTGGTACAATGACCAAAAACTTGAAAATCAACGCGAATAATAACGCGGTATACAGCATCTTTAACTTAGCGCCACTATAGAAAGACTCTATCACTTTTCTTGATGACTGTGCTCCAGCATATCGAAAAGCTTTATAGGAAAAAATCATATTTGGGATTATAACGACTAAACCGCCCAATAATGATGACTTCGCGTATTCGTATCCCCAAAAAAAACCAACTGCAAACGCTATAAGTAAAACAATAAAAATCAACAACACAATTTGCTTTAGTGCGAATTCACGTCCTACTTTCGTCAATTTATTTTTCATTATTTTTCATCATAGATAATACGAGATCTTTCGTATTACTTTCAGTTTATTAAAGTAAAAACTTTAAAACTAAAAAGTTTTCGCAAGTATACTTAACTTGTCTTTATTTGCAAGATATAAGGCCAAAACACGTACTATATTTGTCTGAATAGATCATATTGACCAGCATAACACCGCTACAAATCAACATTGTAATTATAGTCCTACCCAAGGAGCCTTAATAACAAAATCAGCTAAAAATATTATTAAGTTTAGAGCTTTTATATATTATTAATTTAAGTCTTAAAATTTATCTAAGGTACGCTATAACTGAATTATAAAAAATAACAACTTTGTACTGAGATACATAAAATTTAGTCCCTTTATCATGGAGTCTTATCAATCTATTTATAGTGATATTACTGCCTTGTTTATACGCGCCTACTGTGAGTGTGATATTAGTACGCTAACAAACGATAGTGGTTGTATAATTTATAGTTCAGCTTTTAAAAACTGTGATAATAATGTCATTAGCACTAATTTTGTAATCAGGATTTAGTGAGGATAGTTT
The DNA here is from genome assembly GCA_046710905.1 of Colwellia sp. GTDB lineage: Bacteria > Pseudomonadota > Gammaproteobacteria > Enterobacterales > Alteromonadaceae > Colwellia. The sequence goes on along the minus strand of JBKEHN010000108.1, from coordinate 213 downwards.
TTTAGTTCATGAGCGCGATTGAGTAATAGCTGGTTATCAGGATTGAGAACAAGGCAGATATTATAGATTTAGAGAATTTTAAGGCGAGTAATACCAATTCCGATAATTTTATGATCTAATATCCTTAACAAAGGATAACTCAATATGACTCAAGATTTATCGAAAATTATTGCCACTACGACGAATGGTAGGTTGCGGATCCGATTGCTTGCC
>JBKEHN010000107.1:0-10642 GCA_046710905.1 Colwellia sp. | reverse complement strand
CAGAAATTAACTGGCGGTAATTGCCTATATTTTTTCATCAAATACTCTAGGGGATGTTGAACTTTCTAGATTGTTTTTCAGTGAATTGTTGTAGATTTATACAGGCAATTATCTCAAAAGAATAGATAACGATAAACTGAATATTTGGCCTGCTAACGTAGGTCTTTTTTTTACTAAAAAGACGACAGGGAAAATAAGCTTAGCGATGCTAAATATGAGGGGTTTGAGTACCGACGAGAATTTAACCATACAGGCGTATGTTTTACTATTGAAGGTATGACGACTGAAATTAACTAGAACAAGTTAAAAATAGGCAGATAATTTATTAACAATTAGTTAATGGTGTTATTGACCATAATATGTACACTTTTTATATTTCTTTAGTCCTTTTATTCGTGTTTCAACTCATTACGTTGTTATGTGTTGATTTTTATTGTTTTATTGTTTTATTTTTTTAGTGCTCTGTTTTTATTAGCTTTGTTTTTTTTGTTGTGTATTTTTATATAGAAAATAACACTTTTAGGGTGGACATTTGTTTTTTACTGTTCTATTGTACATAAAAAGACATAGGTAGAGAGAAGTAACAGAAATAGACAAAGTAGGGCATTGAAGAACATAAAGTGTCTTATTTTCAACACAATAAATTATTATAAGTTTCTGGGGATAAACATGAATTGGTTACAAAAAAATAAAAATTTTAAAAAGAACCTTTTATCAACAGCAATTACTACAGCATTTGTTTTAGGTGCTAGCTTCACTGCTAACGCAGCAGAACAAGAAAATAAAAAATATAAAAACGCTGAAGAACAAATTGAAGTTATCGAAGTCACAGGTAATATCCGTAGAAGTTATGAAGGTTCAATTGGTGAAAAGCGTTTAGCTGATACCGTAATTGATACTATTACCAGTGCAGATATTGGCTAATTCGCAGATGAGAGCATCGCAGGAGCTTTACAACGTATTCCCGGTATTCAAATTGAAGTAGACCAAGCAGGTACAGATGGCGATCGTGTTTCTATTCGTGGTTTAGGGCCTGAATTTGTTAATTCGACCATTAATGGCCGTACATTACTTTCTTCGGGTAACGAAGCAAAAGGCCTGAGAAAAATGAACTTTAATGTTTTCCCATCAAGTATTCTCAGTGGGGTGCGAGTATCAAAAGGGCCAACAGCTATTGCACCAGAAAGTGGTCTAGCAGGCCAAGTTGATTTACAAACTATACGACCATTAGAGCTTAGCCAGCTTGATAATAAAAATTATTTTGGTCTAGTTTCTTATAAATATGAACACAGAGATCTTGCTGATGATAATGGTGGCGTTCTTGAAGGTTCATTTGCATGGAAAAATGATCAAGATACTTTTGGTTTTTTTCTAGGAGCAGTATCAGGAGAGTCTGATTTAACCACAGAACAATTTAGTCAAACTAGGTACTTAAAAAACCTTCGTGTTGATAATGATGGTGATGGTATTCAAGATGAATTAATTGAAGGGGTTAATGTTCCTAGTATTAATACGTCTAGGCCCAACAAACAAACCATAAGTCGTCAGGCCTATAGTGCAGGATTACAATGGCGTCCTAGTGAAGAGGTAGACATTGTTTGGGATGTAACCTCAACTACTTTTGAGCATGAATCACAACGTCATAACGGACAAATGATCATGAACCCTGTCTGGGGCGGTACGGTATTCGATGTTAATGGCATTGAAATTGATGAAAATAATACCCTTCAATATGCTGATTTTAGTCAAACTACCGGGGGCGGTAAAATACTGAGTCGTATGCACGATCAACGATTTGTTAACGACACTGAAAACTTTATTTCTGGTATCAATGTTAACTGGATGCAAGATAACTTAACCACCAATGTTGATGTATATTATTCGTCGGTTGAGTACTCACAAGATTTGAGATTTCCAATTTTTAACAAAGCGATTGATAAAACTCAAGTGATATATGACGGAAGAGGAGCTGTACCTACATTCACTACAGGAGGTGATCGTACAGACCCTACTGGATATGCTTACTTGTTTACTAATATTCGTGAAATCGCACTTGAGGCAAAAAACTATGGTGCAACGCTTAAATTCAACTATGAGTTAGATATGAATTGGTTATCTACTGTTGATTTTGGTGTGCATTACGAGAAAACTGACCTTGAATCTACACGTTCAGCAGTTAAAAGAGCTACTGCTACAGCTGCACAAAAACCAGATATAGTGGCAACTGCCATTTCAGGGGAGTTAACACCTGGCTCATTTTTAGCTGATGAAAACTTTTTACCAGAAAATTGGTTAGTAACTGATTTACATGCTGTTGGTGCCATTACCCCTGATGTCTATATGACAGGAATGGATAATTTAGGAATCGCATACGATGCATCTCACAATAGTACAGAAGAAGTTTTCGCCTTATTTGGTCAGTTAAATATTGATGCTGAACTGCCACTTACCGGTAACATCGGGCTAAGAGCGGTTCAAACAACAAATGAGGCGACTGCATTTACAGTAGGTACAGACCCTGAAGCGGTAGCTAATAAAACGGATAATAATTATTGGCAATATTTACCTAGTGTTAACCTTAACCTGGCTTTAAGTGACAACATGGCGTTACGTTTTGGTTTTTCAAAAACACTAAGTCGCCCTGAATATAGTGTTATGGCACCTATAATTGATGCTGTTTTACCAGTATGTCAACCAGAAGAGTTACCAGAAGATTGTAAAGGTACGGCAAAGGCGGGTAACCCTGAATTAGATCCGATGACGTCACTTAATTACGATATAACCTTTGAATATTACAATGAAATAGATGGTGCTGCAGTTGTAAGTCTTTTCTATAAAGATGTTAGTGACTTTATTATCGTAGATAATTCCTATTCACAAACGTTAGTGGGTCAACCTGAAGATGTGTTATTTGACCTTGAAACCCCAATAAATTTTTCTGACGGCGAAGCAAAAGGTTTTGAAATTGGGTTTTATCAACTGTTTGATAAATTAATTCCAGCACTTGCCGGTTTTGGTATGAGTGAAAATTATACCCGCGTAGAAAGTGAATTTGATGAAGATATAGGTGATTCTGGTTTTGGTTTCCCTGGTTCATCGGAAAACAATTTTAACTTTGTGGGTTTTTATGAGAATGATTTATTCTCGGTTCGATTAGCTTATGTATACCGTGATGATTTTTTCAGAAGTTTAGCCGGAATAGGTTCACAAACCGATGATGCTCGATTTACCGGTGATAGTGAAATGCTTGATCTTAACGTTAAGGTGAGACCAATAGACAATCTTACTCTTTCGTTTAATGCTCAAAACTTACTTGATGATAATCGTCGTGACCATGTTGGAGATGAAGGCAAGTTCTTAGACTTTTTTGAAACAGGAAGAGTTTATTCAGTAACAGCCAGTTACAGATTTTAAGTTAAGTTTTAGTTCTTACTTTTGGGCTTGTTTTTACAAGCCCTTTTTTATTTTTATTTAGATGAGTGCGTTTAATGTTTTCTAAGCTATATAAAATGTTTTTTGTTTATATTCTATTGATGGTATTAACAAATTTTTATGCTAATGCTGAAGGAAAAGTTGCAGCTGACAAACCCAATATCATCTTTATCTTCGCTGATGACTTAGGTTGGGGCGATATTAGCTTACACGGTCATCCTGATATTCGCACACCAAATATTGACCGCTTAGCGAATGAAGGCTCTGAATTTTACCAGTTTAGTGTTTCTAATCCGGTTTGTTCACCAAGCAGAGCAGCAGCATTAACAGGACAATATCCTGCAAGAAACAGCATTCATCGCCACTTTGACACCACTGAACATCATAACAACTTTGGTATACCAGATTGGTTAGATAAAAACGTGGTTACTATGCCGCGAGTATTACAACAAGCCGGTTATAAAACCGCCCATTTTGGCAAATGGCATTTAACCAACAGAAATATAAAAGATGCGCCATTACCGACTGAGTATGGTTATGACGAAACAGCTTTTTTTAATGGCCTAGGTCCACAAACGGACACTTTTAAATTATATGATGATGCAACTGACTTTATAAAACGTAATAAAAATGCACCTTTTTTTATTAACTTATGGATCCATGAAACGTACTTGCCTCATTATCCACCATCAAATTCCATGGAAAAATATACACATTTAAACGAACAAGACCAAGTGTATGCGGCGGCTGTTGATGGCGCCGATCAACGTATTGGTAAAATTCTTAATGTGTTAGATGAATTGAAACTTAGTGACAATACCCTGATTATTTTTTCCAGTGATAATGGTCCTGAACATCAAGGGTAAAAAAAGCAGTTAAGACACCATAATGACCCTGATGCGAAAGTAAGAGGTATTGAGCCTTATGGAAAATACTTCAGTGTCGGTTCATCTGGCGGGTTAAGAGGAGGCAAGCGTGACACCTATGAAGATGGTTTGCGTGTGCCATTTTTAGTGCGCTGGCCGGGTAATGTACCAGCAGGGCTTGTTGATACCAGATCAATAGTCACTGCGGTAGACTTATTACCTACTTTTGCTGAAGTAGCAGGCGCGAAGTTACCACAAGGTTATGAACAATATGAAAACAACCTTAGAAATATTGTTATCTACCTTATAAAAATAGCACCATCGGCAAAACTGATTTTTGCCGCCACTACGCCCATTCCAGAAGGGGCGCAGGGGCGATTTACTGATGATGCAGTTCACTATAATCGTGCTGCGCTAAAGATATTAAAAGAGTTCCCAGAAGTCATCATCAATGATTTATACGCTTTTATCCAAGCCAATCATAAAAATTGGTGGAAAAAAGCTGGAAATGTTCACTATAACGAATTAGGTAGAAAGGCTCAGGGTAATGAAGTTACTCAACATGTCCTTTCTCAGTTAGCAAATAAATAGCATAAATAAGTAATAAATACATTCAGCATAAATAATGACAAGAGGCTCCATATGAACTTTTCTAAAAATAAAATAACAACCACATTAGCAAGCTTACTGCTCGCTTCAGCAGTGTTAACGGCACCTGCTTATTCTTTTGAAAATTCGCAAGAAAGTGCACAAGAAAAAGTAGTACAAGATAAAGCACAAACAATGGATGAGTTGTGGGGTGATAACGATTTAGACAATGCCAAGCATGCTAACGCAGAGCGTGGTGCATGGTTTTCTCAAGATAAATATTCAATGTTTATCCATTGGGGACTTTATTCAATTCCTGCCGGAGAATGGCAAGGGAAAACCTATTACGGTATTTCAGAATGGTTAATGTCAAACCGTGTTGCTGATATCTCGGTTGATGAATATAAAGAGCTGGCCAAACAATTTAATCCAGCAGCATTTGATGCTAAAGCTATCGTTCAACTGGCAATTGATGCAGGTATGAAAAATATTGTTATCACCGCAAAACACCATGAAGGTTTTGCCATGTATCACTCTAAAAGTAGTGACTATGATATTGCAGATGCCACTTCGTTCAAACGCGACCCATTAAAAGAACTTGCAGAGGCCTGTAGCGATGCTGGTATTGGCTTAGGTTTTTATTACTCACAAATGCAGGACTGGTATGAGCAAGGCGGGGCGCATTTACCGTGGACTTCTCCAATGCAGACTCGCAGTTTTAATAAATACTTTGATGACAAGGTTGTGCCTCAGGTAACTGAGTTATTAACTGAATATGGTGATATTCGTACTGTTTGGTTTGATACCCCAGGCGGCATGACTAAAGCGCAATCACAAAAATTGGTAGATTTGGTACGTAGTTTACAGCCTGCGGCAATGATTAATAGCCGAATTGGTAATGGCGTTGGTGATTTTTCAACACTCGGGGACCATAGCCTTTCACAAGTAAACCACCCTGGCCTTTGGGAAACGATCGATACCACCAATAACAGTTGGGGTTATGCTTGGTATGACAAAAATTGGAAACCTGGTACTGAAATTATCCACCGTTTAACATCTACGGTTGCCCGTGGCGGTAATTATATGATTAATATTGGTCCTAAAGGCAACGGTGAAGTACCTGAAATGGCGGCTAAAGGTTTGCGTCGAGCAGGTCAGTGGATAGCACAATACGGTGAAACTATTTATGGTGCACAAGGTTCTCCATGGGGACGTGCCCAAGCGTGGGGAGATATTACCGCTAAAGATAATAAACTTTATTTGCATATATTTGACTGGCCAGAAGATGGAAAAATAAACCTGTCAGGCTTGAGCAACGACATTGTTTCTGCTCGAATATTGAACAGCGAAAAACCTAGTTTCGTCGGTAATATATTTGGTGACGATCAAGGTTTAGTCACGTTCAATAAACAGAAAAATGGTTGGACAAGTTTTGCTTTACCTGCGAATAAGCCACAAGCACTGGTTCCGGTTATTGTCGTTGAATTAAATGGTTCACCAGAAGTTGATGATACGCCGGGTATTGACCCAAGTATTAAAACCACACTTAACTCTGCTTTTGCTAGCTGTAATGGTTGTGAAAATACAGAAATACGTTGGATGCAGAAATTTGGTGACTGGAATTATGCTAACAGCCTTTTGAACTGGCTAGACAAAGGCCAAGGGCAGTGGAACGTTAAAGTCGCTAAAGCGGGTGATTACTTCTTTGAAGTTGAATATTCAGCGGATGATATTGTTGACTTTAGTGAGTGGACCTTCAACTTCAATGGTGAAGAAATCATGTTACAAGCACTTGATACCGGCGAGCGTAAAAACTCCAAACGTCAAGGGAAAGGTGGCACTTTATACCGTTATAGAACCGATGTTGTGGGTGTTGTTAATCTTAAAGCAGGTAAACAATCAATTACAGTTTCACCAAAAGGTAAAGTCGTTGGTGGTGGTATTAATTTAAATGCTATTCATTTAACGCCTATTGTTGAGTAAAGCATCATTGTTAAAGCTGCAATTTAATATTTGTAGCTTTAACATATTTTATTTCATATTTAATCAGCATGGACTTTAAATCAATGTTAGTAACACGACTACGACTCTCAACTAGGAATGCAAAGAATAAAGGTTTAGGGCATTCAGCTAAAAGTTTAGTCTCTTGTGGGTAGTTATTTAAAAGGTTATTGGTTATTGCTGGACTGATATTATGTTCGGCATCTTCCCTCTCAGCCAATACAGATAAACAACCCTATACCGTTAAAGAGTCAACATTTAGTAAAACACTTACTCCAGGTAAATTTCTTTTACCTGCTAAGGAAGGTTGGTGGAACTGGGGTATGGCATCGATTTATGATGAGCAAGGTAAACTTCATATCTTTAATGCATCAATTCTCTATAAGGGCAAGAAGGGTTGCGGTTACTGGTTAACTAAATGTACCATTGTTCATTATGTCGCTGATTCCATGGAAGGACCTTTCATCCGCAAAGAGACGGTTTTTTCTAGCGATAATTTAACCTACTGTAACCCGCAGGTATCTAAAGTGGGTGATACCTATGTCATGGTGTTTTTAACTAACCCTAAGCCGAATAGCAAGATGCAAGCTGTTGGCATCGCTACTGCTAAGTCTTTAAACGGCCCTTGGACTGAAAGTCCTAATAATCCTGTTATTAAACCAATGGTAGGGTCGGTCAATGCAGTTCACGCATCTAATCCTACTTTTGTGAAAGATCGTGATGGTAAATATCGTATTTATTATAAATCAATGACTGAGAATCCGGGATTTCGGGAAATTTCTTTATCGATAGCAAATGATATTAATGGTCCATATGTTGATCAGCTCGGTGCCCTAGGTACAATATCATCAATAAAATATGGTGAACCTGTCGACTTAGCTTGCCTTGATAGTAACCAAGCGGCTGTTGTTGGCACTTGGCTTCACCAATGTTACCAGGTACTAATCTCTAAACCAGAATTGTTAGAACGCTTATTTTTAAAGTTAGCAACCATTAATAAGCAAGTCGCGCTAAAAGAGCAACTTACAGTGCAAGTAGAAGGTTTGAAAGCTTGGGCAAATAAACATTGGAAGGCACCATCCTACCAAACAGAATTGCCTATGCTTTCAGAGTTAGATAATAGTGTAACGTTAAGCGGAATCCTCGATTTATTGATTGAAACTATTGAAGGCTACTGGATAGTTGATCACAAAACAGATCGCAATACAGATGATAAACAGTTCAAACATCACTTACCCCAGTTATTAGCTTATGCAGAACATATAAAGTTAAGTAAACCGGTTATTGGTGTTGCCATAAACTGGGTGAGAGAAGGGCGGTTAACTACAGTAAAATTAAAGGGGAACGTATAATGGAAGATATTTTTGAATTGGAAGCTAAAACGGTAATTAATCAAAGTGATGTGGTCAACCAAATTCAGTCAACCTAGTTAAGCAACCATTTCTAATTCTCTACCCACGGATTCAAAAACGTTAGGAGTTTGATAATCTAGATGTGAATGAAGTCGATGGCTGTTGTACCACATAGTTATGTAGTTCAGTACATCTTACTGTGCGGCATCACGTGTTTCATAATTACGCCAATGAACTCGCTCTTATTTCAAGCTCCCGAAGAAACTTTCGGCAACGGCATTATCCCAGCAACACCCTCTTTTACTCATACTGCCAACCAACCCACGAGACTTGAGTAATCGACGATATTGATGACGGGCATACTTAACGCCCTGATCTGAATGAACTATCAACCCTACTTTGGGTTGTCGTTGCCAAATAGCTATTGTTAATGCATCACAAACAAGCTGTGCTTTCATTCTTGAACCCATGCTCGAACCCACGATTTTTCGTGAATATAAGTCAATCACAACATATAAATATAGCCAACCTTCTGATGTCCAAACGTAGGTGATATCTCCTACCCAGGCTTTATCAGGTGCTTGAACAGCAAAGTTTTGCTTTAGCTCATTTTGATAAATGGGTTTGTTATGGTCGCTGTTCGTTGTTGCCTTGTATTTCTTTTTATAACGTACCCAGACGTTCGCTTCTTTCATGAGCTGAGCCGTCTTACGTCGGCTAACCGGAAAGCTTAATGTATTGAGTACTTTTTTAATCCGCCTAGCGCCATAAGTATTTTCACTGAATTTAGCCATATCTTTGATCAACACAATCATTTCTTGATGTGTTGGATCATCAGCGGTACTTACTTTACGCTTTTGAAAGCTATAGAAATTATTACTTTTAACACCCAGTACGTGACACATTACTACCACAGGCCAGATCTTCTTATGTTGGGCAATGAACGAATATTTTACTTCGTTTCTTTGGCAAAGAAGACCGTCGCTTTTTTTAGGATCTCACGCTCCATTTCTAAACGTTTTACTTGAGCTTTTAGGTTACGAATTTCTTCTTGCTCAGGTGTTAATTTCCCGTTTCAACGAAAAGCGTGACCATCCTCATTGACAGCTTCTTTGATACAACGACCGAGCATATTAGGATTAACACCTAAGTTTCTTGAGGCTTCTGCTTGGCTATAGTTTTGCTCAACGACTAAAGCGATAGCATCAAGTTTGAATTCTTTTGAATATTTTTTACATTTTGTCATTTTCGATCTCCAATTAAGATTATTATCTTTTAACTAGGTAGTCGAATCCATTAGACCATGTCAGTTTATCACAAATGGATTTAACTTAATTGTGGTAAAATCAAATCACCCGAATCTATAACGTTATGAATTTACTATAAAAGCATTGTTATTTTTTGATGTGGTTCATGTGTATTTATGTCAGTTTAGATCAAGTTACGTCACAAAAATTTCGTGAGGTAAAATATTTCATTTGAAATAGTGCGAAGGTCAAGAATTGCATATCCATGCACTTTTACATAAATTTATTCAAATACATCAAAGAGCAAAACAAGGAAAAATGTATCACTGAGGTGACAAAAGAGTTTTTAGCTTTTTTCGGTAGTTAACTTGAATATGTGAAAAACTTAAGATAGGGAAAGAATAGCCAGGCGAATAATTTAAATAGCTGAATGCTATTACGTGACGAAAATTTACGACTCATAAATTTATAATTAATTATAAGAATAAATTTTATTTTTATTAGTGTTGTAAGGTAATGATTTATATTATTAATTAAGTGGTTGCGGGAGCCAGATTTGAACTGACGACCTTCGGGTTATGAGCCCGACGAGCTACCAGGCTGCTCCATCCCGCGTCCGAATGGTTTAAATTTTACTACTGCTAGTAAATACTTAAACAAGCCAATAATTATTTTAATTCTATTATCAGAGAATTGGTTGCGGGAGCCAGATTTGAACTGACGACCTTCGGGTTATGAGCCCGACGAGCTACCAGGCTGCTCCATCCCGCGTCCGAATGGTTTAAATTTTACTACTGCTAGTAAATACTTAAACAAGCCAATAATTATTTTAATTCTATTATCAGAGAATTGGTTGCGGGAGCCAGATTTGAACTGACGACCTTCGGGTTATGAGCCCGACGAGCTACCAGGCTGCTCCATCCCGCGTCCGAATGGTTTAAATCTTACTACTGCTAGTAAATACTTAAACAAGCCAATAATTATTTTAATTCTATTATCAGAGAATTGGTTGCGGGAGCCAGATTTGAACTGACGACCTTCGGGTTATGAGCCCGACGAGCTACCAGGCTGCTCCATCCCGCGTCCGAATGGTTTAAATCTTACTACTGCTAGTAAATACTTAAACAAGCCAATAATTATTTTAATTCTATTATCA
>JBKEHN010000106.1:0-10661 GCA_046710905.1 Colwellia sp. | reverse complement strand
AGGGTAAACACATGCTGATTTAGCCCTGTACTCTCTATTTCACTTAGGTAATAACCTGCAATAAGCTGAGTAACAGTTTTTATTACATAATAACTAAATCAATAATGACTAAATCAGTAATGACTAAATCAGTAATGACTAACTCAAGACTAATTCAAAGTTATGCGTTTTTTTGATAAAACCAGCACGCTGTAAATAAAGTTCATGCTTGTTATCAACCGATTGTACGATTAAATGCTTAACTCCTTGTTGATTAAGTGGATTACTCTGTCCTGTAAACATAAACTCTGCCGCTTTGAAATCTCTATATTCGGGGATAATATAATCTAATAACACTTCCACCCTACCTTTATTATCTAATTGTCTATAAGAAAAGAAGCCCACAGGTTTCATATTTCTAAATAGTAATAACACGACTGCATCATCCAGTTGCTGCCATGTAAACTTTTGATCTAAATGCATTATATCTTCACCGTATTGCTCTTTTAGTAAGTTAAATAACGGCGATGTTACTGTCGTTAACCTGATTAAATTAAATTGATCTTTTTCCTGATAAATACGCACTAGATAATAAGCATCTACTATAGCAACCCAACCGTTAAGAATAAAAACTGGATAGGCATCAATAAGATAGCCATAAACACTAAAAGCGGCGGCGCCATAAAAATTTATCCAACGTAACTGTTTGATATTAGACATCATTAAGGACACGGCAATTAACACACTAGCAACATAACCAAAGGCTTCTAACAGGGACATAATATTACTCTTTTAATAAAAATAAAATACAAATTAAATACCTGACCATATAGACAGGTAATAATTATAGATAATTATATAAGGAAAATAAAAATACAAAATTAGCCTTTGAGGCTTATTAGTATCTATAAATACAAGATTTACATAACTATAAAAACATCATATAATAAAACTAACTTCCTGACCATATGGTCAATTAATAATTATAAATGTAGGCGCTAAGGTCAAATAAACACAATATACAACTATTGGATTTTATAGAATAGTAAGTTATTGGCATAAATATGAAACTAGATAAAGACAACATCAACCTAAACAATTGGCAACCACTTATTATCCAAGCAAAAAAATCAGCATTAAACGCTTATGCTCCTTATAGTAAATTTCATGTTGGCGCAGCGGCAATGAACAGCGACAATAAAATATTTTCGGGTTGTAATGTCGAAAATGCTTCTTATGGATTAACGGTTTGTGCTGAGCGAAATTGCTTATCTTTTGCTGTCAATCAACAATCAAGTCAAATAAAAGCACTACTGGTTTACACTGATCAGGAAAAATTAACACCACCCTGTCGAGCCTGTAGACAAGTAATCGCTAAATTCCTTAGCCAAGATGACTTAGTAGCATCAGCTAACCACCTAGACTACCTGAAAGTATGGACGTTTGCAGACTTGCTTCGCGATGCTTTTACACCACGATTACCTTAAGGATTTACTATGCACTTACCTCAAAATATTATTCGTCAAAAACGTAATAAACAAATCTTAACAATCAGTGAAATTCAATGCTTTGTTGATGGCCTTAAAAATGGTGATTTCACTGATGCACAAGTTGGCTCAATGGCAATGGCCATTTGGTTAAATGGAATGACAACTGATGAAGTCGTTAATCTAACTATGGCAATGCGCGACTCAGGAACTGTGGTTGATTGGCAGAATAAATTAGATAGGCCAATTGTTGATAAACATTCAACTGGTGGCGTTGGTGATAAGGTTAGTTTAATGTTAGCGCCAATAGTTGCTGCTTGTAGTGCTAATGTGCCCATGATTGCAGGCCAAGGTTTAGGTCATACTGGTGGCACTGTTGATAAATTAGAAGCTATCCCCGGTTTTAATGTCCGCCCTAGCCTCGCAGAATTTCAAGCGACGGTTAAAGAGCAAGGTACTGCCATTATTTCACAGACCAAAGATTTAGCGCCTGCCGATAAACGCCTTTATTCCATCCGAGATGTTACCAGCACGGTAGAGTCAATCCCGTTGATTACTGCGTCCATTTTATCGAAAAAATTAGCGGCAGGTCTTGAATCTTTAGTCATGGATGTCAAAGTAGGTAATGGTGCCATGATGGCTGATATTGAATCAGCGCAGGCGTTGGCTCATTCTATAGTATCAGTTGCCAATGGTGCTGGTACACCAACCCAAGCCTTAATTACCGACATGAACCAACCACTAGGTACAACAGTAGGTAACGCGCTAGAAATACAAGAAACTATCGACTATTTAACCGGAAAATACCGTGAACCAAGACTACATGAAATTACCATAGCCCTAGCTACTCGTATGTTATTAACCAGTAAAATAGCCGCTGATATTCAACAAGCAACGGATTTAGCTGAAGAAGCATTAACATCAGGTAAAGCAGCAGAAATATTTAGCCAAATGATCACCGCGATGGGCGGCCCTGCTGATTTATTAACCAATGCTGAAAATATTCTACCTAAAGCTAATGTGATAAAAAATATAGTCGCTCCTAGCGCCGGTTTCATTGGTACAATGGATACCCGTGCTATAGGTATAGCCTTAGTACAAATGGGCGGTGGTCGTGTCGATCATAATCAAAAGTTAGACTATAGCGTTGGCTTTAGTGACATTAAGCCTAAAGGCACAAAAGTTGGCGAGGGTGATATTATTGCTATTGTTCATGCCAATGACGAATCCCAAGCAACACTTGCGATTAAGCAGTATTTAACGGCGGTTGAAATTTCAGACACTCAAGTTACTATTGAGCCAGTGATCCATCAGCTAATTACCTAGTTAGGGCAATATTTATTGTACAACCCCTTTATTAAGGCGACTTTACTGTCGCCTTAATTTTATATTTAAGTAAATTAATAAAAAGAGAAAATCATGTCGAGAGCTATTATCCTTGTAATAGACGGTTTTGGTTTAGGGCATGCCCCTGATGACATAAATTTTTTAATCAAAGTGGCAGTTAACACAAGACAAGTTGAGGTCGTAAACCAATGAACTAGTTAATAAAAGCTGAATAAAATTACTTGTGTTTATTAATGGAAAATTTATGGCGTTATAATGCTAAGGAAGATTATAGAATACTCTGCTCTCTGTATTTTGTTATCTACTCGAAATACAGTAATTACTAATACTGTGCCCATTGTTCACTCAATTTTATAATTATAGTTATTACTATATAATATTGATTTTATTGTAATTTTAGACATTCCAGCTAATCATTACTTCATTGCTAATTTTAATAGCTACTACAGAGCGAGCTCCTATAACGCCAAGTTATTTTCTATTACGCTATATTTTCGCGTTTGTTACTCTGTATTTAATGCCATTATCATCCAAGTATTTTGAGCTTCGCAGCAATGCGGACATTTATCTGAAAGATATAAAACAGCGTATTTCGTCATTAACCTCTACAGAACTATTAAATCCTAACGATTTCACTTAACTCTCACAAAAAACAAAGATAAATTAACTGAACGTTCGGTACTATACAAAAAATCAAGTTACTCTAATAAACCTATTGAGCAAAGTATTTGCAGTAGTCTTATGGCAAATGTATCTACAACTATTTTCGTATCAAAGTGGTCATTGGCTTAGAGCATTATGAAAAAATTCGACAGCTGTTGTATTAATAATACTCAAGCATATAGTGTATATTTCAATTAACGAGGCAAACAATACTGAAACGAGATAATTTATAAATCAAATTATTGATGAATAATACAATTAACTCTTTAGCATAATATGTGTTTTCACCTTAGATAGTTTGCAGATAGCATATACCTGAATGATGGTCAGCATCAACAAGGCTATTTGCTCAGCTTAATTTAATGGTCAACTGAATTAATGTATCAGGTTAAAGAAAATGAAGCACTTTAGACTAATACCGCATTAGTTAATCCGACAACTACTGCTAATAGTGAGCGCCTTATCTATGCAAGTCGTTACTCTAGCGATTTAGAAAATAATTTTGATATTCAAATGACCAATGCTGCCGATAATGGCCGTTCAATAATACTCTCAACTGCACTTGCCAAGCAATGGGATAATAGCGTTAGCGTGACAATATCTTAAGCGCATCACGATGTTACTGAGAATCAAGCTGCTAGCTCTTTAAGAGCATAAAGTAACTATAAATATAACAATGTCGAGAGTCGAAATGATAGTTTTTTTCGCGGGGTTACTATGAAGTTGGGCATAGCTTAAAATTTAATCTTAACTATGCTGTGTAAATTTTGCAGGATACAATACTAATTTTAACGTATTCTTTAAACGTCGCTCTGACCGTCTATTTAGTTGGACTATGGGCAGCTTTAGAAAAGGCGATTAGGTGATACACAAGACGTTTACAGTAATTCAGCCTATTTAGCCTATATCCCATCAGGTGCTAATGACACCAATGTAAACTGGGATGAGCCTGGTATTTCTTGGGATGAATTAGAAGTATTCTTAAACCAAGTAGGTATCAGTGAACGTGGTGAAATCCTTGATCGTAATACGGCGACTCAACCTTGGGTAACAGCCGTGGACCTTAGTATCAAACAAGAGTTTACCAGTATTTCTACTGATCATAAGGGTGAGGTATTCTTCATGATAGATAACTTTACCAATCTTTTAAATGATGACTGGGGTGTTGAAAAAATAATTCGTTTTACTAGTAAAGCAATTTATGATTTTGGTGGTCTAGATGATAATGGCAAGTATAAACTTGATAAAGTATATGGTGGTACGGATGCTTGTAACCATACAGGTAATAACCTGAGCTCTTCAGACTGGCAAATGAAGGTAGGTGTAAACTACCGTTTCTAGCGCTGGTTAGTAACGCTATCTCATAACAGTATTATATGAGATAAATAAAATATTACTAACTTTTCCGTGTTGTGTTGAAGCATTTGACGCAATAAAAGGTTTATCTGTTTGCTCAACGATGTAGAGTTGGTTAACAATATCAGCCATTGATTTGTCATTACAGATAGCTATGCCGACAAGTAGCCACACTATCGATTCTCAGGTTAACTTACCTTTTCTAGAAGTAAACGTATCCGTTAACGCATAAGCTCATGGATAAGGTCTAGCGATAAGAAGCAGGTAAGTGTTTTAACTTGATTAGGTTGCCATTGATTAAGATGGCTAGTGCTTGCGATAGTTGTATAAAATAAAGGCTTCTAAGTAAACTTAGAAGCCTTTATTTAGGTTCTGCGCAATTGTTCGAGCAATATTTTTTAGCTTAAATGACCGGTGTTAGCCATTTTAGCGCTATTTTTCCTGTCTGACTGCAGTTGACTCATCCTATTAATTACATATGCTCAATAATACAATCGCCAAACGCTGAGCAAGAAACCAAGGTTGCATCATCCATAAGACGCTCAAAATCATAAGTAACTGTTTTTGCTTTAATTGCTCCCGACATACCTTTAAGCAATAAATCAGCAGCTTCAAGCCAGCCCATATGTCTTAGCATCATTTCGGCTGAAAGAATTACTGAGCCTGGGTTTACCTTATTCTTACCAGCATACTTAGGTGCTGTTCCATGGGTAGCTTCAAATACGGCAACCTCATCACCTAAATTAGCGCCCGGCGCAATACCTATGCCACCAACTTGAGCAGCAAGCGCATCAGATAAATAATCACCATTTAAATTTAGCGTTGCTATAACGCTGTATTCTGCAGGACGTAATAAGATTTGCTGTAACATAGCATCAGCAATAACATCTTTAATGATGATCTCTTTACCTGTATTAGGGTTTGTAAGCGTGCACCAAGGTCCGCCATCAATCAAACTGGCACCAAATTCTTCTAGAGCAAGTTCATAACCCCACTCTTTAAAAGCTCCCTCAGTAAACTTCATAATATTACCTTTATGGACCAAGGTTACCGAGTCTTTATCATTATCAATAGCATATTGAATCGCCTGCCTGACCAGACGTTGTGTGCCCTCTTTTGATACCGGTTTGATACCAATGCCACAGTTTTCAGTAAAGCGAATATTACTTGCGCCCATTTCTTCAGTCAGAAACTTAATCATAGCTGTAGCTTTATCACTACCTGCTTTAAATTCGATACCAGCATAAATGTCTTCAGTATTTTCCCTAAAGATAACCATATCAACTTCTGATGGTCTTTTTACTGGGCTTGGAACACCAGTAAACCATTGTACAGGACGTTGACATACGTAAAGATCAAGCATTTGTCTTATCGCTACATTCAACGAACTCATTCCTCCGCCTACGGGTGTAGTCAATGGGCCTTTTATAGAAACTTTATACTCTTGTAATATGGCAAGTGTTTCATCTGGAAGCCAGGTTTCACTATCATACATTTTAGTTGCTTTTTCACCTGCATAGACTTCCATCCATGCTATTTTTCTCTCGCCATTATACGCTTTAGCAACGGCGGCGTTCACAACTTTTAGCATGGGTGGTGTTACATCAACACCTATGCCATCACCTTCAATAAAAGGGATTATAGGATTATTTGGTACTGATAATTTACCATCAACAAAGGTAATTTTATCTCCAGTCGTGGGTATGGTGATTTGATTAGTCATAGGACGAGCTCCACATTAAATAAGGAAAGAAAGAATATACTACTAAACTAATTCAAAAACAGACAAGGCACTAATCACTATTTAGTGATACCCACTATCATTTAAATGAATAAATAGTTCTTAGACTATAGTCAAGTATGATAAACAATCAAAAAAAAAGCTAAGTATTACTACTTAGCTTTTGATTGATACAGTACTATTGGTTAGCACTTGAACACTTATTTATAATTTAAAACAGATAGTTATCTTAAAATAGAGCGGATAAAATTGTATTAAATGTTTCACTTGGTCGCATTGCTTTTTCTGCAAGTTGAGTATCAGCAAAATAATAACCATTAATATCAATAGCTGGACCTTGAGCAGCATTTAATTCTGCAACAATTTTTTCTTCTTGCTTGGTTAGTGCTTGAGATACACCAGTAAAGCTCTCTTGAAGCTCTATATCACTTGTTTGCCTTGCAATGGCTTGTGCCCAGTACATTGCAAGATAGAAGTGACTACCACGGTTATCTAACTCACCAACTCTGCGAGAAGGTGATTTATTAGTATCTAAAAACTTACCCGTAGCCGAATCCAACGTATCCGCTAGTATTTGTGCTTTAGCATTACCTGTCGTTACCGCAACATGCTCAAGTGATGCAGCAAGTGCTAAAAACTCACCTAAAGAATCCCAACGTAAATGATTTTCTTTTTCAAATTGTTGAACGTGCTTAGGTGCAGAGCCACCAGCGCCAGTTTCGAATAAACCACCACCGTTCATTAATGGCACGATTGAAAGCATCTTAGCACTTGTACCAAGCTCTAAAATTGGAAATAAATCAGTTAAATAATCACGTAATACGTTACCAGTAACCGAGATTGCATCTTCACCTTTAGCAACACGTGCAAGGGTATATTCACACGCTTTAACCGGCTCTAATATTTGGATATCTAAACCAGTCGTATCGTGATCTGCTAAATAAGTATTAACTTTTTTGATCATTTCTACATCATGACCACGATTTTCATCTAACCAAAATACCGTTGGAGTGCTTGTTGCTTTAGCGCGAGTAACGGCTAATTTAACCCAATCTTGGATAGGGGCATCTTTCACCTGACACATTCTGAAAATATCACCTTGGGCAACATTTTGCTCAATCAATGTTTCGCCATTGTCATTTACAACACGAACAATACCTGTACCAGACATTGTGAATGTTTTATCGTGTGAGCCGTACTCTTCAGCTTTTTGAGCCATCAAGCCAACATTGGGTACAGTGCCCATAGTTGACGGATTAAAGGCGCCATTTTCACGACAAAAATCAACTACTGCTGAGAAAACACCGGCGTAATTACGATCAGGGATCATAAACTTGGTATCTTTTTGACCACCGTCTGGTCCCCACATCATTCCTGAAGCACGAAGTGCCGCTGGCATTGATGCATCAATGATTACATCACTTGGTACATGTAAGTTAGTTATACCTTTATCAGAATCAACCATAGCCATTTCTGGGCGTGTTGCATACACCGCTTGTAAATCTGCTTCGATTTCTACTTTTTGATCCGCAGGTAAACGTGCTATTTTAGCGTAAACATCACCGATACCGTTATCAGCGTCAACACCTAACTGCTCAAAAGTAGCTGCATGTTTAGCAAATACATCTTTATAGAATACTTTAACTGCGTGGCCAAACATGATTGGATCTGAAACTTTCATCATCGTTGCTTTTAAATGCAATGAAAGTAAAACATCTTGTTCTTTGGCATTATTAATTTCAGTCTCAAAAAATTCTACTAAAGCAGATTTACTCATTACTGCAGCATCGATAATTTCTTTGTCTAGCAATGGTAACTTTGATTTCAATAAAGTCACCTCACCATTTTGAGCAACAAATTCAATATTTACACTGGTTGCACCATCAATTGTGACTGATTTTTCACTGCCGTAAAAATCTCCTGACGCCATATGCGCAACATGAGATTTTGATTCTTTAGACCAAGCACCCATTGAATGTGGATTATTACGCGCATATTGTTTAACAGAAGCCGGAGCACGACGGTCAGAGTTACCTTCACGTAATACCGGATTAACCGCTGAACCTAAAACTTTCGCGTAAGTTAGCTTAATAGACTCTTCTGCTTCATTTTGTGGCTCAGCAGGATAGTTAGGTAAATCAAAGCCTTTAGCTTGTAATTCTTTAATAACTAATTGTAACTGTGGAATAGAAGCAGAAATATTTGGTAATTTAATAATATTAGCTTCTGGCGTTTTAGCTAAATCACCTAACTCAGCCAAAGCATCATCGACACGTTGTTCTTCAGTTAAGTACTTTGGGAAATTAGCTAATATACGAGCAGCTAAAGAAATATCACGTGTTTCAACGTTAATACCTGAAGAAGCGGTATAAGCTTGAATAATTGGTAATAAAGAGTACGTCGCTAAGGCAGGCGCTTCATCGGTAATAGTATAAATGATTTTTGAGTTATCAGTGCTCATTGAGATTCCTTCTTTAATTAGCCAAAAGCTCTGGTGATCACATAAAAATTCACTAGAAATTAATTAATATCCACCCAAGCTAAAATTTATTTTTCGCGCGCATAGTATAGTAATTCAAAGCGTATTAATATAGCCGTACTAAAAGCCATTCCATATTTTCAAGGAAAATAAATCTAAAAATGAATCAGAGCAGAGGCTATACAAGACCTAGCGCTAAAACACAACAAAAGGTACGACCAGTTAATGACAAGCGAAAAATAGTGCTTTTCAATAAACCCTTTGATGTTTTATGCCAATTTACCGATGAAAATAATCGCCGTACCTTAAAAGACTTTATCGATATACCTGGTGTATATGCCGCAGGTCGACTAGATAGAGACAGTGAAGGCTTATTATTGCTCACCAATGATGGCCAATTACAACATCAAATTGCTAATCCAGTGAAAAAAACGGAGAAAACCTACTGGGTACAAATTGAAGGTTCACCTTTAGATAAAGATTTAGCTAAATTACGTAAAGGGGTTGAATTAAAAGACGGCATGACTAAACCAGCTAAAGTAGAAGTTATGCTAGCACCTAGCATTTGGCCTCGCAATCCTCCTATTAGAGAGCGCCCCAGTATTGCAACGACTTGGTTAGAAATCACCATCACTGAAGGTCGTAATAGACAAGTTAGACGCATGACGGCAAATATCGGGTTCCCTACCCTTCGACTCATTAGATATCGTATTGGTAACTGGACCTTAGCCAATATTAATAATGGGGAGTATAAAGTTGCGGAATAATGACAGTATTTTATCGAGTGCTGATGACGATGAAACTAACAAGCATGGGGCAAAACAATTTAAGCCTAATACCACGGTCGCTGCTGTTATTCATCACCAAGGAAAATTTTTATTTGTAGAAGAACAAGAAAATAGTAACATAGTTTTTAACCAACCCGCGGGACATTTAGAAGAAAATGAAAGTCTTATTGCTGCAATAAAGCGAGAAGTACTCGAAGAAACGGGGTTAGCCTTAGAGCCTGATTACCTATGCGGTATTTATTATTTTCACCGTCCAGATCTAAAGCTATATTTTTTACGTTTTTGCTTTGTCATCGAATTAGATCAATGGTTAACAGGTAAACCACAAGATAATGAAATAATAGATACCCACTGGTTTACACTCAAACAAATAAAGGAAAAACGTCAGTCCTTACGTAGTTCTATGGTACTCGAATGCATTGAAGATTATCTAGCGGGTAACAAAATTCCTTTATCACAGTTAAAATCTAATCTTTAATCTATATCCTGCTTGTTGTGCATGTTATAATTTTGCGCCTCTTATTTTGATACACTTGTTTTGGTATACTTAGTCAGGCAAATTTAACTAGGTACGCTTAGGTAGTTCCGTTAGTACACTTATTTCTTAACGTCTATTGGTCAAATAAATATGTTAACAGCCTCAAAAAATAAAGCTCCAGAGCAAACCAAAGTCATTGTTGGTATGTCTGGAGGTGTCGACTCATCTGTCTCTGCTTATTTGCTACAAGAGCAAGGTTATCAAGTAGAAGGCTTATTTATGAAAAATTGGGAAGAGGATGATACTGCTGAGTATTGTGCTGCAGCCCAAGACTTACAAGATG
>JBKEHN010000105.1:0-10752 GCA_046710905.1 Colwellia sp. | reverse complement strand
ATATCATGCGTGGTTGTTTTGGTGGTTGTACTTTCTGTTCAATTACCGAACATGAAGGACGTATTATTCAAAGTCGTTCTCATGATTCTATCATCAATGAAATTGAAGATATTAAGCTAAAAGTACCAGGTTTTACCGGTGTTATATCTGATCTAGGTGGTCCAACGGCCAATATGTATCAGCTTAATTGTAAAAGTGAAAAGGCTGAAGCAACGTGTAGAAAACCTTCTTGTGTGTGGCCAACCATTTGTGGTCATTTAGATACCGATCATACGCCAACCATAGAGTTGTACCGAAAAGCCCGTAAAGTCAAAGGTATTAAAAAGGTATTGATTGCCTCAGGTGTTCGTTATGATTTAGCTATTGAGCATCCTGAATATGTGCAAGAGCTGGCAACGCATCATGTTGGTGGCTATTTAAAAATTGCCCCTGAACATACTGAGCAAGGCCCGCTTGATAATATGATGAAGCCTGGCATGGGCAGTTATGACAAATTTAAAGAAATGTTTGATCATTACTCAAAGCTTGCTGGTAAAAAACAATATTTGATCCCTTACTTTATCTCTGCGCATCCCGGTACTACTGACAGAGACATGGTGAATTTAGCACTATGGTTAAAAGAGAATAACTTTAAGTTAGATCAAGTGCAGAATTTTTATCCTTCGCCTTTAGCGAATGCAACGACCTTGTATCATACCGAACTTAATTCACTACGTAATGTTACCAGTAAAAACTTAGCCAAGTTAGATGGTAAAATTAATGTGCCTAAAGGCACTATTCAACGTCGATTACACAAAGCGATATTGCGTTATCACGATCCAGCTAACTGGGCACAAGTTCGCCAAGCACTAACTAAAATGGGCTTAACTAAATTGATTGGCTCTACGCCAAATTGTCTTGTGCCAAGAGAAACACGTGGCGAGCAGCAATTAGCGAATAAAGATAGGCAAGGTAAAAATAACTCACAAGGGTTTAAAACCAGTCCTGGTCAAAACAAGCCTAAACTAGAGCAAGGTAATGGTAAAAAGAAGAAAACGCCAACACACAAAAAAGGTTTAACGCGTTTTTCTGATAATCAATTTAGTGAGAGACAAAAGAGTAAATAATCGTTAGTACCGTAAACGAGCTAATCTATTTAGCTCGTTTACTTAATTGATTTACATTACACCTTGCTAAGAAAATTTATTAACTATTAATATCTTGTCATGTGCAATATTGCGCAATATTTTATCAGTAAATTTACTGTAATATACGACTCAGTAAATCTCAACATTCAACGGACTCATTATGCTAGCAGCGAATAATATCACACAACAATTTGGCGCTAAGCCTTTGTTTGAAAACATCTCACAAAAATTTGGTGGCGGTAATCGTTACGGTTTAATTGGCGCAAATGGTTGTGGTAAATCTACCTTCATGAAAATTTTAGGTGGTGATTTAGAACAAACATCTGGCAACGTTAATCTTGATACCGGTGAACGCTTAGGTAAATTAAGCCAAGATCAGTTCGCTTTTGAAACCAACAGTGTTATTGATACTGTCATCATGGGCCATACCGAATTATGGACAGTAAAAGAAGAGCGTGACCGTATTTATGCTTTGCCTGAAATGAGCGAAGCTGATGGTATGAAAGTCGGTGATTTAGAGTCCGAATACGCCGAAATGGATGGTTATAGTGCTGAAAGTCGCGCTGGTGAATTGTTAATTGGTGTTGGTATTCCTATTGAACAACATTATGGCTTAATGAGCGAAATTGCCCCTGGTTTTAAGTTACGTATATTATTGGCTCAAGCCCTTTTCTCAAACCCTGATATTTTGTTACTGGATGAGCCGACCAACAACTTGGATATTCATACTATTCAGTGGTTAGAAGAAACGTTAAATGAACGTAACTCAACCATGATAATCATTTCTCATGATAGACATTTCCTCAACAGTGTTTGTACTCATATGGCCGATTTAGATTATGGCGAGCTGTGCGTATTCCCTGGTAACTATGACGAATATATGTTGGCTGCGACGCAAGCAAGAGCGCGTTTATTATCAGACAATGCGAAGAAAAAAGCACAAATTGGTGAGCTTCAAGCCTTTGTTGCTCGTTTTTCTGCAAACGCATCAAAAGCAAAACAAGCGACATCTCGTGCCAAGCGAATTGATAAAATACAGTTAGATGAAGTAAAACCATCAAGTCGTAGTAATCCATTCATTCGTTTTGAGCAAGAAAAGAAATTATTCCGTAATGCTTTGGTCATTGAAAAATTAAATAAAAGTTTTGATAATACCCATGTACTAAAAGATATTTCAGCATTAATTGAAGTCGGTGAACGCATCGCTATTATTGGTGAAAACGGTATTGGTAAAACTACTTTTTTACGTACGTTAATGAACGAAGTAGCGTACCAGCAAGATTCAGGTGAGTTTACTTGGTCTGAAAATGTCAATATCGGTTATTACGCACAGGATCATGAATTCGAATTTGAAACTGACATGACCTTATTTGACTGGATGAGTCAGTGGCGCCAACCTACCGATGATGAGCAAGCGGTTCGTGGCTACTTAGGTCGTTTACTTTTCTCTGCCGATGATATTAAAAAGTCAATTAAAGTATTATCTGGTGGTGAAAAAGGCCGTATGCTGTTTGGCAAGTTAATGATGCACAATCCTAATATATTGTTACTTGATGAACCAACCAACCACATGGATATGGAATCAATTGAATCATTAAATATGGCATTAGAGCAATACGAAGGTACCTTATTATTCGTTAGCCACGACAGAGAGTTCGTTTCAACCATCGCTACCCGTATTATTGAAATAACCAAAGATGGTTATATCGACTTTGCTGGTACTTATGATGAGTACTTAGCTAGCCAGGTTTAAGTTTAAGTTTAAAATATATTACGGCTATCAATATACTTTTTGATAGCCGTATTTCTTTATTTACCATTACTCCCTCTTAAGGAATTACCTTGCTTAGTTATCGTCACGCTTTTCATGCTGGCAATTTTGCCGACGTACTAAAGCACAGTGTTTTATCACTTGTTTTAGATTATATGACTCGTAAAGAAAAAGGCTTTCATTATATCGATAGTCACTCTGGGGCTGGTATGTATCAATTGGCCGAAGAATACGCTCAAAAAACAGGTGAGTATAAAGACGGTATTGCCAAGATTATTAATGATGAAAATGCACCTGAATCACTAGAACCTTATTTATCGCTGATTAAGAGTCTTAACCTTAATTCAAGTAGCAGTGATGAGCTTGAAGTTTATCCAGGCTCTCCTGGTATAGCTAAAGCTTTTGTTCGTCGCCAAGACAGTAGTCATTTATTTGAATTACATCCAACAGATATCCAACACTTAGAAGATTTTTGCCAGCGCTGGCGTAAAGTGTTTGTTAAACAATCTGATGGTTATCAAGGTGTACTTGGTTTAATACCGCCACCAAGTCGTCGTGGTGTTGTACTTATTGACCCGCCTTACGAGCTTAAAGAAGATTATCAAAAAGCGGTAAAGACAATAGTTAAAGCCTACGAAAAGTTTTCAACAGGCACTTACATTCTTTGGTATCCGGTTGTTAAACGTCAACTCATTGAGCAAATGAGTCATAACTTCGTGAAGAGTTCGGTCAGGAATGTATTGCAAGTAGAGTTTTGTCTTGCAAATGATACTGATGAATACGGCATGACAGGTACTGGGTTGTTTATTGTTAATCCGCCATGGCAATTAGCAGCACAACTTGAACAAATACTACCTTATATGAAGACTAAGTTAGGCTGTGATGAAACAAGTTACACACTTAACCAGTTAATCGCAGAGTAATATAAAAAGTAGTGTAGGTTATTTACGCATTAAATATAGCCTTCTAAGTCATATAACTTAGCAGGCTATTTAAAAATAAAAATGAAATAACTTCCCTTATTTTAGTTTTCCGTGATGAAACTCAGGTGATTTAAGTATAAAAAAGTCATCAACATAAAACTGTTCGGCACTGCATGATTGCCACCAATGTTGCCAAGACTCATCAATATCTAGTTCATTTGGCTCAGCTGCCAATAAACCCTTTTCAGGTAACTGCTTTACCAGACTACCCATCGACAATTGTCCTCCATAAGGAGAGCGTCTTTTTACCATTTGCGGAACAAGCTTCGCGGGATCATCTAAGCCCATACTACCCACCAATTCATAAAAACTAGCTAAAGTATTGTAGTGGAAGTTTTTCACTCGGTCACTTTTTGATTTTATATCAATTGCCTTGGCTCTAGCGGGATCTTGCGTTGCAACACCCGTTGGACAAAGATTAGTATTACAGTGTCGTGATTGAATACAGCCAATTGCCATCATCATTGTTCTTGCAGCATTTACTACGTCAGCGCCAGCCGCTATTTTTGCCAGTAAATCAAAACTTGATGCAGTTTTTCCAGACGCTATAATTTTAATTTTATCTCTAAGCCCTACGCCAATCAGTGCATTATTCACCATGGTTACACCTTCTAGACAAATTAATCCTAATCGATTGGTAAATTCAAGTGGTGCTGCCCCCGTACCGCCTTCAGCGCCATCAACAGTAATAAAATCAGGCGTAATACCGGTTTCTAACATGGCTTTACAAATACTCAAAAACTCCGCTGGATTACCAATACATAATTTAAAACCAATAGGTTTACCGCCACTTAATTTTCGTAACTGTTCGATAAAAGCTAATAAATCTTTAGGCGAGGTACATTCTGGATTAACGGCGGGTGAAACACAGTCTTTATCTTTTGAAATATGTCTAATACGAGCAATTTCATCAGTGATTTTTTCTTTTGGTAAGACACCACCATGACCAGGTTTAGCACCTTGACTTAACTTTATTTCGATCATTTTTATTTGAGATAATTTAGCTGTTTGCTGAAAAGTAGTGGGATTAAACCGTCCATTATCATCACGACAGCCAAAAAGTCCTGTACCTAACTGCCAAACAATATCGCCACCATGTTTTAAATGATAGGGGCTAGCAGCACCTTCACCAGTATTATGGTAACAACCGGCTTTTTTTGCGCCTAAGTTAAGCGCTTCAATAGCATTAGTGCTTAACGAGCCAAAGCTCATTGCTGAAATATTTAAATAAGATGCCGAATAAGGTTGCTGACAACTTTCACCGCCAATAACTACGCGCTTGGCACTTTCTTTTATATGCGTAGGCGCTAACGAATGCCATAAACTTAAGTAATTATCTTCTACCAGATCTCGCTGGGTACCAAAAGCAATAGTATCGCGTATATTTTTAGCACGCTGATACACTAACGTACGTTGTTCTCGGTTGAAAGGTCGTTCTTCGGTATCATTAGCAACAAAGTACTGTTGTATTTCAACCCGGTAAGATTCTAAGAAGTAACGTAAATAGGCTACTACAGGATAAAGTCGATTTAAACTATGAGGGCTATAAAAAAGATCATAAAGTCCGATAAGACTAAAGAATAACGTTGCGAGTAGTATCGCTATACTTAAAAAACTCGGGTTGTACATATAAAAGTAACCCGCGATAAAATTACCAAGACTGATAATTAACCACAGGATTTTTTGCATGATGGTCATAAAACATCCTTATAAAATTATATTTATTATATAAATCAAACGTATTAATCAAATAGCTTGTTAACCCTAACCTACCATTATTGACACTTCTTTGAATACGATATATTTTGTAAATTGACTTATCAAGCTTAATAATTTTCCATAAAAAAAGGCAACCATGGTTACCTTTTTATCTCAATGTTAGCTTAAAGTACTAGCTAAAAGTATTAACCAAGCAGTCTTAATCTTGCTCTTTTTTAGTCGCATCTTCAATTTGATCAGGTGTTAACTTCTTACGCTTAATAATTTTCATTGCGCCGGCATCTTGTATATCAAGGAAGGTTTTCTTAATCACTTTTCTTGGTTTATTCAATAGCGGTTTTTTGTTTTGTACAACATTCTCTTTCGCTTTAACTACTTTAGGTTTTTTTGGTTTTAAGCCTTTAAACTTAACCTTTATTCCTTCAACTTTAGTAAAGCTTATTTTTTGCTGTAAAAATGCTTCTACGTTTTTCAAGCTCAACCAATCATTTGGGCCGACTAATGAAATCGCATCACCTTTAGTTCCAGCACGGCCAGTACGACCAATACGGTGAACAAATTCTTCAGTATGCTTTGGCATATCAAAGTTAATCACGTGTGATACATTAATTAAATCAAGACCACGGGAGGCTAGATCAGTTGTGACCAATATTTTATGTTGGCCTTTGGCAAAGCTGTCCATAATTTGATTACGCTGACCTTGATTTAACTCACCACTTAAAGCAACCGCATTAAGCTCTTGCTCGGTAAGTAACTTAGCTAAACGGTCAGTATCACTGCGTGTTGCCGTAAAAATAATGATTTGTCGTGACTGTTCAGTGACCAAGAAGTGCTGTAACAACGCTTCTTTTTGCGTAAGATTATCAGCAAGATAGAAACGTTTAGTAATGTCTTCGTGTTCAGTATGAGCCGACTCAATAGCAACACGTTTAGGCTTTTTCAATAGCTCTTTGGCAAAGTCATTAACTTGCGCATGATCTAACGTTGCTGAAAACAGTAACGTTTGACGTTTACGATGATCAGCTGCATTATTTATCTGCGTAAGCTCTTTACTAAAACCTAAATCAAGCATGCGATCTGCTTCATCTAAAATAAGTAGTTCTAAACCATTTAAATGAAAGTGACCTTGCGTTAAATGATCTGCTAGGCGTCCAGGTGTTGCAACAATAAACTCAGGCTCTTTTTGTAAAACTTTTACTTGGTCATTAAAGTTTTCACCACCTAAAATTAATACCGCTTTATATTGAGTATTCGCGGTAAATAAACGCAGTTGACTAAAAACTTGTTTAGCTAATTCACGTGTTGGCGTTAAAATCACCACACGTGGATCACGCTTTGACAGAGCACGATTTTTATTTAATCGCTGTAAAGCAGGAATAATAAACGCTAATGTTTTACCTGAGCCTGTTTTAGACGAAGCAATTAAATCATGTCCCGCCATTGCTGCAGGAATAGCCTGTTGCTGAATTTGTGTTGGTTCGTTAAAACCCATATGCTCAATGGTACTCATTAAAGCACTGTCTAAACCAAAATCACTAAATTGCACTCGGCTTTCTCCTAAACTTATTTAAAATGGTTACATTCATCGTTAGATGTATCTTTAGAAAACTCTTTAGATTAATCGTTATAGATGTCATTAACCCGCGGCAATTCGCGCTTCTACTACAACTAAAGCTTGTTCAATTCGCTCGATTACTTTGCTTTGGTCCAACAAGGCTAAGGTAATATCAAGTGATGGTGAGTTACCGCCACCTGTTGCTGCAACACGCAGTGGCATTCCAACTTTACCCATACCCAATGCTAATTCTACTGCAGTATCGTTAATTGCCGCGTGAATAGGCTCTGGTGACCAATCAGTTAATGCTGCTAATTTTTCTTTAACGAGTATCATTGGCTCTTTAACAACTGGACGTAAGTGTTTTTTAACCGCTTTAGCATCAAGTTCAGTAAAATCTTCATAAAAATAACGAGAAATATCAGCCATTTCTTTCAATGTTTTCACACGATCAGCTTGAATTTTAACAACGTCAGCTAACGCAGGACCATTGTCAGTATTAATACCTTGGTCAGCCATATGCCATGCAAGATGCTTAGCAACATACTCAGGGTCCATGGTTTTCATATAATGCTGATTAACCCAGATAAGTTTATCAGTATTAAAACCAGAAGCGGCACGGTTACAATCTTTTAAATCAAATAACTCAATCATTTCTTGACGAGAGAATATTTCTTGATCGCCATGAGACCAACCTAAGCGGACTAAGTAATTTAGTAAGGCTTCAGGTAAATAACCGTCATCACGATATTGCATAACACCAACAGCGCCATGACGCTTAGATAAGCGCTTACCGTCATCACCTAAAATCATTGGAATATGCGCATATTGGGGAATATCAGCACCCAATGCCGTAAGGATATTGATTTGCTTAGGGGTATTACTAATATGGTCATCACCACGGACAACATGTGATACTTTCATATCCCAGTCATCAACAACAACCGTTAAATTATACGTTGGCGTACCGTCAGAGCGAGCAAGAATTAAATCATCTAATTGGTCATTGCTGATAGTGATATCACCTTTAACCATATCTTTGATAACAACGTCGCCACCAATAGGGTTTTTAAAGCGGATCACAAAAGGTTTATCTGTTGGGTGATCGTTACGCTCACGCCATAAACCATTATATTTTTCTATGCCACCTGCTGCTTTGGCAGCTTCACGCATGACATCAACTTCTTCGCTGGTACTATAACAACGATAAGCATTACCTGATGCAAGTAACTGTTCAATAACTTCTTTATAACGATCAAAACGTTCTGTTTGAAAGTATGGACCATGTGTCCATTTCAGATCTAACCAGTTCATACCATCCATAATGGCATCAACAGAAGCTTGGGTTGAACGTTCTAAATCAGTATCTTCGATACGAAGAATAAAGTCACCGCCATTTTTCTGGGCATATAACCAACTATATAAGGCAGTACGAGCACCACCAACATGTAAATAACCGGTTGGACTTGGGGCAAAACGTGTTGTTAAAGTCATAAAAATCTCTGCAGAGTATCACTAACAGCGCCTAATTGACGACATCAGGAGTATGAATCATAAAATTAAAGGCATTTTAGCATCGCGCCTAAGTTAATTCAT
Organism: Colwellia sp.; assembly: GCA_046710905.1. Lineage (GTDB taxonomy): Bacteria > Pseudomonadota > Gammaproteobacteria > Enterobacterales > Alteromonadaceae > Colwellia. The sequence goes on along the minus strand of JBKEHN010000105.1, from coordinate 2,001 downwards.
CACTTTGCTGTAATTAAATAGTTTATCTTTACAACGATTATATTGATTGGTGAGGGCGATATGTGGTAAGGCGAGAATTATTCCCTCCCACCTTTAACAAGGTATTATGTGAGGGGGAGTTAACATGACTATAACTAAAAGGAATAAATTAAGCTTGGATATTTTATGGTTTGAATATAAAAGATCAGACTTCGTCTGTTCTAACAGTTCAACTAATTATCGCTGAAAATTTAAAATAATATTTTGCTTATATTCTTGCTTTGGCTTTAAAGCATGAATGGTAAAGTTTTTATTATTGGCATTGGTAAAGTTTTGCGCCACTAAGCACAAACCTTGATAAGCACTAAAATTTCTACTTAAATAAAAGCCAGTATAAAGTTGTATCGCGGCTGGGTCAGTATAGACCGATAAGCTAATTTGCTTATCTACTGAGGTAAGGGTTACTTTGGCCGGCTCAAAAGGGCTATTATCCAAAAACAAATCAATAATCATAACCCTTTTTAATTTTCAACGATCCATCTTGAGTATCACGTTGTCGTTTGCCAATTGAAGCCGACTCTCTAAAGTTATAATCCGATCCCGGCACTGAAACTATATTGCTGGTAGGCATGTTAGCGACATCATTTTAGAGAAACGTAGATGACATCATTTGTAAATATAATAACTGACAGTCTTTTTCATCCAAATTTAAATAGATTTGATCAGTCAGATTTATGGGGGTGGCTAAATCCGTATTGCCTAAATATTTTATACTTAGTCTGTTGTCTTCACCTAGCTGATAAGTGACTGACATATTTACCCTATTAGCTTTTAACAATGACTCTAGTGGTGTAGAAGATCAATAATGCTATGCTAGCACTTTATAGTTCTATATTTAATTTATAATTAAGCGAATAGTATCGATGCTAAAAATCAATAATAGAGTTAGTTTCAAAGGTGTTTTGTTCACGCTAGTCATATTTTGGCAAACGAGTGCCTTTAGCAATATAATACCAGAGTACTTAGTTGATAATAACGAGAATAAAATTGAAGAAATACCTATGTCTGATCTTAATATCGCTTTAGACAAACCATTGGTTAAGTTAATTCAAATTGAGGCCGTTAAATTAACTGATAATAGCGGTTTAACCTACGTAGGTGGGAAAGTGAACCAAGCCGACATTGAATTATATTTGTCTCAAATGAAACAAATATTAGACGATGACTATCCACTTTATCGACAAAATCAAAGCGCGAGAGATCATCAGACTTTCCACATGACCTTAATTAATCCCTATGAGTACCAGTCGTTAAAAAAAGATATCACTATTGGTACCACTTTTTCTGTATCATTAGGTGGTTTAGGTCGAGTCATTTTAAATGATAAAACAACCTATTTTGTTATTGTCCAATCTTCACAGGCGACACGTTACCGTCAAAACTTAAGGTTAAATAATAAAGATTTCCATGTAACTTTAGGTTTCTTTCCTAGCGATATTTATGGTGTTAATAAGGGAGTACAATCACTTATTAAATAATGTTTTAGTGCAACCAGAATACGACTAGAGTGCTATATGGAAGTAGCTCCTTGATAAAGGCAAAACGTATTCTCATAAACAACCATTATCTTCAATTAATGCCTCTACTACAGGCATATTTAATTCTAGCTGTGACCTGCATCTTTATAGCATTAGATATTTAAGTGAATTAAAATAAAACCTATTCAAAAATGTCAAAAAATTTTAGACTTTCATATTGACATTTTTTTGTGTGAAGATTTAGCTATAACGAACTTATTAGTTAAACTTAACGAAACCAGTACATCTACTGTTTTGAATAAGAGTTAATGTCTTGACATTTTGTATCTCAAACAGAAGAATTCGTAATTCAGTGAAGTACTCACCAAACGACCAAGTTATTAACGTTAAATCAAGTAAAAAATGAGTAGATAACGTTAAGTGTTTCAAACAATGGTCCTGGTGCTCCTGATGTAATGGTAGAGAAATTATTCATACCTTTTTT
>JBKEHN010000104.1:0-10808 GCA_046710905.1 Colwellia sp. | reverse complement strand
TTCGTAAACGACCACAAATTAAAGTTTCAAGCTGGCTTACAGTATGCAAAAATGGATGATAACGCCAATGATGGTGGCGCATTTGATGGTTGGAGTTTCACTGTAGCTATGCGTAGTTACTGGTAAAAAGCATAAAAAATCGTAAATAAAAAGACCGACTGGCTTTGCGCAGCCCGGCCTTTTTTATACTTAACATTACTTAAGCATTATAATTGAGTGTCAATGCTAGACAAAGTAGACGAATAATATTTTTTTCTCTGAACACCGTAGATAAATGACTTAACCAAATAAATCACCTAATTTATCTTTTAATTTATCTTTTAATTTATTTTTAGCTTTGTCTTCTAATTTTTTCTGTTGCTGTTTAACAATATCTGAATTTTTTAAATCAGCCAACGCTTTATCGGTGTTCGTTAATAAAGCTTCAATATCGAGTAGTTCAGCAGCTTGGCTATCACCTAATTTCAAAGCGCTTGCTAACTTTTCATTTAAGCCTTTATTCACTTTTTGTTTAAAGTCACCTAGCTTACTAGCAATCTGATCTTTAAAAGCCCCTGTTAGGGCATCATTTATCGAAGAAGCAATAGTAAAGTTTGGCTCGTTAAACTTACCATTTACGCCAATATCAACTGTTAAACTATCTAATGATTTAATAGTCTCGAGGAGTAATTTGGTGATTTTAGATTTAGCTTCACCTTGGTAACTGGCTTGATTAAGTAATAAATGATTAGTCGCAACAATCTCACTGTTTATCACCTTAAAGCTACCTTTACCGTCAAGTTGTGCTGAACTCATCGATAATACTAATGCTTTACTTTGTGTTAACTCAGTATCAGATAACGCTTTGTCATTAATTAGCCACTCACCGTCAGCATTAAAATCACCTGATGGTGTTACGTTAAAGTTACTACTCAGTTTAAGCTCTCCGTTATCTATTGAATTAATATTAATAAGGCTATCTTTACCCCTGATCCAATGTTGATGTGTTAACTCACTGCCAGTAACTGTTACTTGACCCTGTTCAAGTTGAATTGAGAACAATGCCTTTTTAATTAATACCGATGGTAGCGGTGACTCTTCTTTAAAATAGATAAAACGTCCCTGAGCATGAGACTTAAGGTCACCAACGGTAACATCATCTTTGGTATTAGCCATTAAAGGTAATATTTTTTTGTAGGCCCATTGCGCTTTTTGCAGGTATTCTCGGGCTTGCTCACCAAAAAGAATATGCGCAAAATCTTCCGTATCAAGACTTTCTAGCTGGTAGGTTTTTTCTATATGTTGCCAATCTTTACTTGGAGCCACTTTTAGCTCATTAACTTGCTGTGCTAACATACTTTTACTGGCTAATACTTGCTGTTTAGCTTTTTTCACCAGTGCTTGATCTGATTTGAACTCTACTTTAATTTTATCAAATTCAGTTTTTATTTTTTCTATGTCAGCTAATGAACTTACTTTCGTTTGTCCTAACGCTTTGACTTTGTCTTGATAATATTTAAGCTTCGCTTTATTAGGTAATTGTGTTTTTAACGCTTTAAGTTTAGCCTGCTCAACCTTATAACTTTTTTGTAATTGAGTGGTCGCTTTAACCGTCAGTAAGTTACTATCATTAAGTAAGGTTTTAACATCAGGCAACTGCATATCAACTTCTGGCAACATGGCTTTTGCTTGATCAGATAAACTTTCATCAGCTGTCCCATTAACTTTATCATCAACATAGACTTTACCGGGTTGAGACCTAATACTCGAAAAAGCTAATTGGCTTACTTCCAGCTTTTCAATAATAATTTTTCCAAATAAATATTGCCAAACATCAACCGCGGCGGTAGCACGTTCCAAACTAAATAAGTTCTGCGTCGGGGTAGCTTTATCTGTAATTTGTAAACCTAGCACACTGACTCGTAATGGCGAATATGCCAACTTTACTTCATCAACATTGACTTCAGCACCAAAGGCACTTTCAGCCGAACTAACAATCACTGTTTTAACTAAGCTTTCTGCAAAAAAATATAATAATCCGGCAACCAGAGCACTTAAAATAATAAAGGCAACCATGCCTTGCCAACGTATAAAACGAGCCATTATAGACCCCCTTTCGTTAGGCTAGATTCACCTGCAAAGCTGGTATATAAACTATAAAATTTAGACGCTTTTAACGCTTTGACAATTCTAAACTTTTCAAAAAATGTCATGATATGTACTCGATACTTTTCAATGATTAACTTACTGACAAGATATATTGGTGCACACAAGACGCTCCCAAAAACAAATGCACCTAAAACATAAGTGTGATGCCAATGTGCTAATTTAAACAAACTGAGTTGGTATAATGTAGTGAAAAAATCAGTCAAACCAGGCTGTGTTAGTATCGACTCACCTACCTGAACAATAATGGGCGATAATAAATAACTTAAGCCAGAGAAGAAGCCGACCGCAAGAATAAAGCTACCTAAGTGTACACGGATAATTAACACAAAAAATATTATAACAATATTATGTAACGTTAAGATTGACGATAAACCAACGATAAAACCTAACGCAATTGCAAGCGCGATTTGTCTGATTGAACTATCACTATTTAAGGCATGAAATAGCTTTGCGAGTAAAGTTAACATGTAGTCTCCTATGAAAATATTTAAAATATATTATCGACAATACCACCAACAAAAATAGCTATTTGCTAAGTTAAATTTCTTTGCGGGTAAAAACCCAATCATTGTCTTTCGACATTGCTTCGTTATATTGATAACCTGCTAAATCAAAAGACTTGATCTGTTCAAAAGCAGTTAACTTATTTTGAATAATGTAGCGTGCCATAAGGCCTCGTGCTTTTTTAGCAAAAAAACTGATTATTTTATACTGACCATTTTTGAAGTCTTTAAATACTGGTGTGATAATAGTAGCCTTTAATGACTGTTTCTTTACCGACTTAAAATATTCAGTTGAGGCAAGGTTAATCAGCACATCAGCACCGAGTTCACTTAAGGTTTTATTCAGTTCATTAGTTATTATCTCACCCCAGAATTGGTATAAATTATCACCGCGACTATTGGCAAGCTTACAACCCATTTCTAAACGATAAGCTTGCATTAAATCAAGCGGTTTTAGCAAACCATATAAACCTGATAAAATTCTAAAATGTTGTTGAGCAAAATTAAAATCTTCATCGCTAAAAGATTGTGCATCAAGCCCTGTATATACATCGCCATTAAAACTTAATATCGCTTGCCTTGCATTATCTTGGGTAAAAGGTAACGACCACTCACCAAAACGTGCTGCATTTAATCCCGCCAGTTTATCACTGAGTTTCATCAAGCTAGCAATATCACTTGGAGAAAGCTTAATACAGTCATTCATCAATAATTGGCTTTGCTCTAATAAGCTAGCTTGGCTAAATTTATCTGTAGCTAGTGGGGATTCAAAATCTAATTTTTTGGCTGGTGAAACAACAAGTAACATATTTTAAACTAATTTTTTGAATACTTAATAATATCTAATATATCATAAGATTTGAGCAAATTAACAGTGTTTAATCCACTGTAATATATGACTAATTAATAGCGTTTGGCGTAATTTACAAACAAATACATAATATATTGCTAAAAATAGCCGATAAAAGGTACTTTTTTACTTTTATGTTGTAATATTTCATCAGCTACATTCATTATTGAATTTAGAAATGATCCGCAATCAAATTTATAGAACATTATTAAGGTAACGTCATGACAAATTCTTCATCACAGCTTGCACAATTAAAACAAATGACCACCGTTGTGGCTGACACAGGTGACATTGAGGCTATAGCAAAATTTCAACCTCAAGATGCAACAACAAACCCATCACTTTTATTAAAAGCGGCTTCTTTAGCAAATTACCAAGGGTTAGTAAAAGACTCTGTTACTTGGGCTAAAACACAGTCAGCTAGTGCTGAACAGCAAGTCATAGATGCTGCAGATAAACTGTCAGTATTAATTGGTCTAGAAATTTTAAAAATTGTTCCTGGCCGAATCTCTACAGAAGTTGATGCTCGATTATCTTTTGATACTGCAGCCTCAATTAGTAAAGCCCATAAGCTAATCGCTATGTATCACCAAGCAGGTATTACTAACGATAGAATATTGATTAAACTTGCCTCTACTTGGGAAGGTATTAAAGCGGCAGAGCAACTCGAGCAAGAAGGAATTAATTGTAACCTGACTTTACTTTTTAGTTTTGCACAAGCGCGTGCCTGTGCTGAGGCGGGTGTTTACTTAATCTCTCCTTTTGTTGGTCGTATTCTAGATTGGCACAAAAAAGATACTGGCCGAAGCGACTATGCAAGTAACGAAGATCCTGGTGTTGTCTCGGTAACTAGCATTTATAACTATTACAAACAGCAAGGATTTAATACCGTAGTCATGGGCGCAAGCTTTAGAAACATTGGTGAGATTCTTGAACTAGCTGGTTGTGACCGTTTAACTATTAGCCCAGGATTAATGGATGAGCTAGCCAATAGCACTGAGATTGTTTTACAGAAGCTAACTACATGTGAAGCGACTGCAGAACAAGAAACGGCATTAAGCCAAGCACAATATCGCTGGTTGATGAACGAAGATGCTATGGCAACCGAGAAACTTGCAGAAGGTATCCGTAACTTTGCTATTGATCAAGTCAAACTTGAGAAGCAATTAGCTGAAATGCTTTAGTCAATATTCTCTATATTTATACCCAATAACGTCTACTCTAAACGCATGTTTTATAAAAACATGCGTTTTTTCATTTTCATGACTAATGAATTGTGTTAAAAATGTTATTAAGCCTAAAGACGGCTTATAGATAAGGCATTTGTTTTTCGATGTGATGGTAAAAATAAGGGGCACTTAATGGATAAGATAAACCAAGTTTTAAAATCAACAAGTCAAATAGCACATAAACGCGTAACATCAACAACTAAAAGAAAATGGCGAGAAATTGAGTCTATACGAGATAAGTTTCAGCTAGCAAAAGATTTACGCATGTACGAAGACACATTAGAACATATGTTAGAAGAATTTTAGCCTGATAAATGGCTCCATGAAAAAAAAGCCCAGGATACTGGGCTTTTTTATGCCAGTCACTTTATGCAACTAAAATACGTAACTTGTTGACAAAATTCAAACGTCCGTTTAAATTTTGAGTTCAGCTTTATCTATAAACTAATTTAATGACTAGAAATGTAATAAATTTTGCCCATGCTAATGGCTTTCCTACAGGGAGCTATCAAACATTATTTAATTATCTGCCTGACAATACACAAGTGATCGCATTAGATAAGTATGGGCATGATCCAAAAAAACCCGTTAATCATAATTGGCAAGCACAAGTTGATGAGCTAATAGCTTATGTTGATAGTCAACAAGTTGATGGTAATAAAATTATTTGCCTTGGTCACTCATTTGGTGGCGTGATATCTTTTATAGCCTGCTGTCAGAGACCTGACTTATTCAAAGGCCTTATTATGCTGGATCCACCGGTACTTAGTGGGGTAGGTGCACTAGCTGCTAGGTTATTGAAAAAAACAAAGTGGATAGATAAATTTAGCCCTGCGGGTCGTGCTAAGAATCGTCGCAGTCAATGGCCATTAGGCACTGATATTGGCGCAACCTTTGCTCAAAGAAAGCTTTTCAAACCGTTTGATAGTCGTTGTTTAGGTGATTATATCACTTATGGTATTTGTGAACGTAATAATCAATTAGAGCTAGTCTTTGACGCTCAAGTTGAAGCGAATATTTTTAGGAATATTCCGTCAAACTTATCCAGTTATAAAAATAAATTAACCGTACCTGCAACTTTGGTTTATGGCGATAAAACTGATGTATTCCCCCACCATATCTTTGGTGATTTTATCAAATTGAATAAGCACATAAAGCTAAAAACAGTAAACGGTGGTCATATGTTTCCCCTTGAAAGTCCAAAGAAAACAGCTAAGTTAATCGCTGAAATTATAAAAGATTTTGCTGAGGACTAATCATTAGATTTGACAAATTTCAAGTATAAAAAAACGCCACTAAAAGTCGCGTTTTTTTATTGGTGACATACTATAAAATTCACAACGTAATAATTAAAAATAAAGCTAATAAGTTGAAGAGCGAGGCACTTGCACGGAGTTGACGTTAGTCAATGAGTGCAAGTAACGCGGCTATTCGACTTAGTAGCAAAAGTTTTAATTATTACCGTATATTATTGGCCTTTAACTTCTGATAAGCCATTAAATATAGCTTTATCACCTAAGAACTCTTCAATACGTAATAATTGGTTATACTTAGAAACACGGTCAGAACGACATAAAGAACCAGTCTTGATTTGACCTGCTGCTGTACCTACCGCTAAATCAGCGATAGTTGCATCTTCAGTTTCACCTGAACGGTGAGAGATAACAGCAGTAAAACCAGCATCTTTAGCCATTTTAATAGCCGCTAACGTTTCAGTTAATGTTCCGATTTGGTTAAATTTGATTAAGATAGAGTTACCAATACCGTTTTCAATACCACGCGCTAAAATCTTAGTGTTGGTAACGAATAAATCATCACCAACGATTTGAACTTTATCGCCAAGTAAATCAGTTTGGTATTTGAAACCATCCCAATCTGACTCGTCTAAGCCATCTTCAATTGAAACGATTGGGTATTGTTCACAAAGTGTTGCTAAGAAGTCAGAAAATTCGTTCGCTGTAAATTGCTTGCCTTCGCCAGTAAGGTCGTAGATACCTTTGTCAGCGTCGTAAAATTCAGAAGCAGCACAATCCATCGCTAACGTTACATCTTTACCCAATTCATAACCAGCAGCTTCAACAGCTACTTTAATTACCGCTAATGCTTCAGCGTTAGATGCTAAGTTTGGCGCAAAACCACCTTCATCACCAACAGAAGTACTCATACCTTTTGAAGATAATACTTTTTTAAGTGCATGAAAAATTTCAGCTCCCATACGTAACGCTTCACGAAAACTTTTAGCGCCAACAGGTTGAACCATGAATTCTTGGATATCAACATTGTTATCCGCATGCTCACCACCGTTAATGATATTCATCATTGGTAATGGTAATGAGTAAACACCTGGCGTACCATTTAAGTCAGCGATGTGTTCGAATAGTTGAACTTTCTTTTCGTTGGCAGCCGCTTTAGCATTTGCTAAAGAAACCGCAAGAATTGCGTTAGCACCAAATTGTTCTTTATTTTCTGTACCATCTAAATCGATCATGATTTGATCAATGTTAGCTTGGTCTAAAGCACTTTGACCAATAAGAGCGGCCTGAATGTTAACATTTATTGCTGCAACAGCTTTTAACACACCTTTACCTAAATAACGCGCTTTATCACCATCACGCAGTTCTAATGCTTCACGTGAGCCTGTTGATGCGCCAGAAGGAGCGGCGGCACGACCGAACGCACCTGATTCAAGGTATACATCTGCTTCAACTGTTGGGTTACCACGAGAGTCCATGATTTCACGTGCTACAATCTTGCTAATTTTTGACATTATCATTCCTACTAATATTTATGACGCTCAAACGAATTGTCGAGCAATAAGGTAATTTTACATCCTACGATGGCTAACGCTAATTATAAATGCGTAGCCTAATATTGTTCCTAAACTTAAAGCAAAAACCGCAGCAATAGCTACGGTTTTATATGGCGTTTTCGGTTAACTTTTTTGCAGTTTAAAACTGGCTGCAACAAAGCTTTCGAATAACGGGTGACCATCTCGTGGAGTAGAATTAAACTCTGGATGGAATTGACCCGCAATAAACCATGGGTGATCTGCTATTTCAATCACCTCAACTAAACTTTTATCTGACGATAAGCCCGAGAAAATTAAACCAGCTTTGCTTAATTGTTCTCGGTAGTTATTATTTACCTCAAAACGATGACGATGTCTCTCATTGATTGTTTCACTACCATATACGTCGCAAGCCTTGGTACCTTTCACCAAGTGGCACAATTGTGAACCTAAACGCATAGTACCACCTAAATCTGATTGCTCATTTCGGTACTCAACTTGTCCTTCTTCGTCTAACCATTCACTGATTAAACCAACTACTGGGTATGGAGTTTCACTATTAAATTCAGTACTATGCGCATCAGTTAAGCCGGCAATATTACGAGCGAATTCAATTAAGGCTACTTGCATACCCAAACAGATACCTAAATAAGGTACTTTATTTTCACGCGCATATTGTGCGGTTAAAATTTTACCTTCAACGCCACGTTCACCAAAACCACCTGGCACTAAGATAGCATCAAGATCAGCTAATATTTCAACGCCTTTAACTTCGACATCTTGTGAGTCAATATATTTAATATTGACAGTGACTTGGTTTTTAAGCCCTGCATGTTTTAAGGCTTCGTTTACCGATTTATAGGCATCTGGTAATTCAGTATACTTGCCTACCATACCAATAGTCACTTCGCCTTTAGGGTTAGCTTCATGATAAAGCACTTCTTCCCATTCAGTTAAGTCAGCTTCTGGTACATCTAAACCAAAACGTTTAACAACTATTTCATCGGTGCCTTGTGCTTTTAGTAACGCAGGTATTTTATAAATACTGTCAACATCACGCATTGATACAACCGCTTTCTCTTCAACATTAGTGAAGAGTGATATTTTAGCGCGCTCTGCGTTAGGAATAGCACGGTCTGAACGACATACTAAAATGTCAGGAAAAATACCAATAGAGCGTAAATCTTTAACCGAGTGTTGTGTCGGCTTAGTTTTTATCTCACCTGCAGCGGCTAAATATGGCACTAAGGTCAAATGCATAAACATAGCACGATCACGCCCTACTTCTAATGCTAATTGACGAATCGCTTCTAAGAAGGGTTGTGATTCCATATCACCAACCGTTCCGCCAATTTCAACCATTGCGATATCGTAACCTTCAGCACCTTCAATAACACGACGTTTAATATCGTTTGTGATATGAGGGATGACCTGAATTGTCGCCCCTAGAAATTCACCTTTACGCTCGCGCGCTAAAACATCTTGGTAAATTCGACCCGAGGTAAAGTTATTTAGTTTAGTCATTTTGGTACGAATAAAACGCTCATAATGGCCTAAATCAAGATCAGTTTCGGCGCCATCTTCAGTAACAAAAACCTCACCATGTTGTATTGGGCTCATGGTACCTGGATCAACGTTAATATACGGATCAAGTTTTAGCATAGTCACTTTTAAACCACGCGCTTCAAGAATTGCGGCTAATGAGGCTGCGGCAATGCCTTTACCAAGAGACGATACTACACCGCCAGTTACAAAAATATATCTAGTTGTCATGTTTACACCGATGTCAGAAAAAACAGAATTTTGTGCTTAATTTGTCAATATTTATAAACTTTATATCAACTTCACTTTTATATATGACAATATACTCCTGTATTAAAGAATGCTTTAACACAGTATTTATGTAAATATTAAGGTGTTGAAATAGGAGTTTTGTCAAACAAGCAGGACGGGAAAGTATTATACGTAAAAGCGCATACCAATTCAATTAAGTTTGTTCTTACTGAGTAAGAATTTAAAGGCTGAGAAGCAAGATATTGATTGCAGATATTAGTTATTTAAGAGGATTTACTCCTACATCTACTATTAAGCTACATCCATATAACGCCCTTAAAAATCAAAAAATCAGTGTCTAAGCCTCTAAAAATTATCCTTAGGAAGCTTGTTGGGAAAATGATATATACATAAATTTATTTACTTTAGAATAACTAGACCAGCGCACACTTTATTTGTTCTAGTCTCCCCAACATAACTCTGAATGGGGGGAAAATTATGTTATGTGATATTAAGAACAATAATAATAACAGACCATCACAACTATAAAATCGTCTATTTTAAATTATTTTCTGCTTTGATTGAATGTCGTCTGATTCTTTTTTTATCAGTAACACGTATAATAGTACTACTCTACTTAATAAAACCGTGATTAATTTTAAAATGACTATAGAAACTTTAAATAACACTTTATCCGCCATTGACGAAATTAATCGCCAAGATCCGAATTTAATATTATCTAACGGTAGTAGCCAAGCAAAAGAATTAGTTTATGGACAACAGATGACCGATTGCTTAACTCAATATTGGCCTGCGTCAAATGAGATATTACAAATTGCCGTTCGAGCACAGCATATTAAACGCTGGCAGTTAAAGCGTACTGAATTTAATGAGGGTAAAGCTGGATATTATCAATGGCGAATTGCACAGGGTAAGTTTCATGCCGAACTGACTGCAAGTATCATGCTTGAACAAGGTTATCTAGTTAAAGACACTAGGCAATGCGCAGCCATTATCCGTAAAGAAAATTTAAAAACGTGTCGTGACAGCCAAACACTTGAGGATGTAGCTTGTTTAGTTTTTCTGATGCATTACTTTGATGAGTTTGCGGCAAAATATACAGACCAGGATAATGAAGCGAAGATTGTTCGTATTGTACAATTAACATGGAAGAAAATGTCAGATCAAGGCCATGATATTGCTTTAAGTTTAACACTACCTGAACATTTAGCCGTGATCGTGACGAAGGCACTTTCTTAGTTATTTATCTAGTAAGTACATCAGTCAATTTAGTAATACTCAATACTTAGAGCTAAGGCGTAAGTGCAGTTTCATTTAAAAAGTATCATCTTGGTATGAATATTTTAGATAATCTGCACACATTTACTATTTACTATTTACTAAGAGGTAATCGAGCTACAAAAATAAAGGGTCCAAGGATTAACGCGATAACAAGCACTGTTAACATTGCACTTTGTAACATATAAGCCGACCAACATACTGAAAGGATCATAGTT
>JBKEHN010000103.1:0-10818 GCA_046710905.1 Colwellia sp. | reverse complement strand
GGGCTACTGCAAGCAATCTACACTTTAATTACTTCGCTTGGTCAAATCCATCATTTGATTAATTTAAAAAATAAACAGCTGGGCTGTTAATTTATATTCAAACGCTACTTATCCGGAGTTCAGCTTAATTTATGTTTGATTTTAGCTTGAATAGCCAGCCAATCTTAACACAGCATATAATTGGTGATGAGAAGATACCTTTACTGATTATTGATAACTTTGCCAATTCAGTCAGTGATTTAGTTGATTTTTCAGGAGACGGTTCGTCTTTTCAGGCGGATAAGAATAATTTTTATCCAGGTAAGCGTAAGTTAATGCCAAGTGACTATGGTAAGCAAATATGTCGTCAATACTTGCCCTTCTTTCATTCTTTTTTTGACTGTCCACAAACCAGTCTAGCTAAAACAGTTCTATCAGCCTTAGCGATTGCAGATACCCCAGTAAAAGAATTGCGTCCTATGCAAATGCTGCCTCATATTGATACCCCACAAAGTAATCAATTTGCGGTAGTGCATTACTTATGTAATCAAGACCATGGTGGCACGTCTTTTTATCGACATAAAGAAACCGGTTATCAAACGATTACTCAAGATCGTTTATATCACTATGCTAACCAAGTAAAAAAAGAAGCTATGGTGCATCAAATACATAAAAATCCCCGTTATATGAGTAGTAGTAATAAGCTATTTGAACAGTTATATTTAGTAGAGGCTCGTATGAATAGGGCTATTATCTATCCAAGTAATTTGTTGCACTCAGGTAATGTCAATGCAGCGTTAGGTTTGTCATCTGTGCCTCAAAAAGGTCGTTTGACTATCGGTAGTTTTATTTTACTTGAGTAACTTTTGTCATTATTTTTATCTTTTTATTATTTTCTATGTAAAGTACTAGTGGAAAATTATTTGTCATTCGTCTTACAGGTAAGCAATAGATAAAAAATAAAATTCACACTTAGCTAAACCTAAAAAGTGAAAACAATATTATGATAAAAGAAAGCACATTACACCTCAGTTTTATGGCTGTAAGGCAGACAATGCGGCGAGTTATCTCGCGTATTGTGCCACCAAGAGAAGTGGAAGATATAGTACAAGAAACTTATGTGCGTATATGCCAAGTTGAAAACAAAGAAGCGATTAAACAGCCAAGATCATTTTTGTTAAAAACAGCAAGGAACTTAGCGATAGATCACGTTAAACGGGCTGATGTTAGACTGGTTGATGCGGTAGATGACATGGCTGTATTTGAACAGTTTGTCAGTGGTGATGATGCCATATATGAGCAAGTTGCAACGGATAAAGAGTTTGCTCAATATTGCGAAGCAATAAGGCAGTTGCCAATACAATGCCGTAAGGTTTTTGTATTAAAGAAAGTGTATGGTTACTCGCAAAAAGAAATCGCGCAAAAATTGTCGATCAGTGAAAGTACAGTGGAAAAACATATTGGTCTCGGCGTTAAACGCTGTACCTATTTTATGATGCAGTTAACTAAAGAAGAAAAAACGGAAACCATGAAACAAAGTAAAAAAACACATCAAGTAAGAGGTGATCGCTAATGACCAACGTTTATCCTCTTAATAATGACGATGAGGTAATGTTTGACCAAGCCAGTATTTGGATCGCTCGAATGGATCGAAGCCTAACTGAGTTAGAGCAAGCAGAATTCAAGGCATGGTTATCAGAAAATTCCCAGCACCAAAAACTGATCATAGAAATGGCCAGTATGTGGGATAAAATGGACTCACTTGACCGTCTTGCTGATCTATTTCCTGTATTGAATAAAACCGAATCTAAAGTTAAGTCGGTACCTAAAACTACTAAAGTAACACAATGGCCAATCGCATTAGCTGCCTCACTGGTACTGGCGTCATTTGTTGCTTTCTTTACCGACATAACACTTAATTCTTTATGGCAAGAAGAGCAAAAGTTTGTTCGTTATGAAACAGCAGTAGGTGAAAGTAGTACTATTTATTTACCAGATAATTCAAAAGTTTTACTCAATACCGATAGTGTTTTATTAGTACGATATACCAATGATTACCGCTTATTAGATTTACAACGTGGTGAACTACATGTTGAAGTTGCCCACGATAAATCTAGACCGCTAAGTGTTGTTGCTAATCATAAAGTGATTCAAGCCGTAGGCACCGCTTTTAGCGTGCGAGTAAAGGCAAGTGAAATAGAGCTTATTGTGACTGAGGGTAAAGTTATTATTGGTCAACTCAATAAAAAGCAAGAAGTTAATGAAACTGCGCTCGTCATACCATCGAGTTCTTTAGCTGTTTCTAAAGGTGAAATGGCCTCATTGGCGATTGCTAATACCGGAATAGATACCGTATCAGTCATTAACAAAAAATTGATTAAGAAAAATTTGTCTTGGCGACAAGGTAATCTGGTCTTTAATGGTGAAACCTTAGCTGAAGCGATGGCGGAAGTTAGTCGTTATACCTCGGTGACATTCGAGATTGCCGATGAAGATTTGAAAAAGATAAAAATTGCAGGTCGCTTTAAAACCGGTGATGTTAAAGGCTTAATCGCGGTATTAAATAATAATTTTAATATTAAAACTGATCGAGTAAATAAAGGATTAGTGGTATTAAGAAAACAGACTTAATGACTATTTAATTCTGTAAAAACACCCTTAGTCAAGGAGAACGCTGTTTTAGTGACAACTGAAATAGGTTTTACCTAGCATTTTTAATTATTAATCACTTTGCTTAGAGCACAACACTTTAGTTATAAAGTGTGCTGGTTAAGCATTCTTTTGTAAAATAATAAAATAATAAAATAATAAAACAATAAAAGGATACCATTAGATGACCCCCCTTGAGCCTGATAATTCAATTCAAAAACTACGCGACACTGAAGAAATTCAAACTTCATTTTTATATGTATTATTCATCTCCTGCGTAGCAGCCATCGGGGGTTTTTTGTTTGGTTTTGATTCAGGTGTAATTAATGGCACAGTAACCGCGTTAGGTAACGCTTTTAATGCTAGCGATGTAGCAAGTGGCTTTAATGTCGCCTCGGTACTACTAGGTTGTGCTCTAGGTGCCTTGATGGCGGGACCGATATCTGATCGTTTTGGACGTAAACCCATCATGATCATTACTGCTATTATTTTTGCTATTAGTGCATTTGGATCGGGTATATCAAGTTCGTCGGCTGAATTTATTTTTTATCGTTTGATTGGCGGCTTGGGCATAGGTGCTGCATCAGTATTAGCACCAGCTTATATAGCAGAAGTTGCTCCCGCGGCTTTACGTGGTCGTTTAGCTACTTTGCAGCAATTAGCTATAGTACTGGGTTTGTTTGCTGCTTTTTTAAGTAACTTCCTTATTGCCTCTGTGGCTGGTGGCTCGGAAGCTATCTTGATGTTAGACATTGCTGCCTGGCGCTGGATGTTCTGGGTAGAGTTACTACCCGCTGTACTATTTTTAGTAGGCGTAATATTTATTCCAGAATCACCACGTTATTTAGTTGCTCAAGGCAAGATTGAGGAAGCCAGAGCTATATTTAAACGCATCGCAACTGGCGTTGAAAATGAGCAAATTGAAGAAGTTAAAAGATCTCTACGAGGTGATAAAAAGCCTAGCATCATCGATATTTTCATTGATGGTAAGAAAAAAATTCACCCTATCATTTGGGTTGGTATCGGACTGTCGGTATTCCAGCAGTTTGTCGGTATTAACGTAGTATTTTATTATGGTGCTGAGCTTTGGCAAGCTGCGGGTTTTGACGAATCACAATCGTTATTTATTAACCTTATCGCAGGTACAACCAATATCATTTCTACCTTTATTGCCATTGCACTGGTAGATAAAATTGGTCGAAAACCGTTATTACTGGTCGGTAGTGTTGGCATGTTTATCAGCTTAGGTGCGCTGACCTTTATCTTTGGCACCGGTGGTTTAGATGAAGCTGGTCAGTTGGCATTAAGCGATACGACAGGCACAGTAGCCTTAGTAATGGCTAACTTATTTGTGGTGTTTTTTGGCTTAAGTTGGGGTCCAATCGTTTGGGTTTTATTAGGCGAAATGTTTAATAACCGTATCCGTGGTGCTGCTTTAGCTATCGCGGCAAGTGCGCAATGGTTAGCAAACTTTGCCATTACTATGACATTCCCTATATTACTAGGCAGCTTTGGTTTGGCGGCTGCTTATGGTTTATACACATTCTCAGCATTGCTAAGTATTTTCTTTGTAATCAAATATATAAAAGAAACACGCGGTATTCGCTTGGAAGAGATGTAAAAAGTAGTAAGAAATCACAGTATTATACTTTGTTGACAAAAGTAATACTGTGTTAGCTCAGCGACTAGAGGATGGCTTAAACAAAGCCTTAGACGATGGTAGTCTTATGGAGTTAATGAGAAAAAATCAGCTTTCTAAGCACTTATTTCCTTTAGAGCAATGGCAGAAAAAGCGTTATGTTGAATTATCAAATGACATATTAGGTAGTGACTTATCACTGGAAAATCAACAGTTTTGGCTCAACCTTAAAGCTCAGTAAATACAAATAATCACTATTTTAAAAATACCGTTACTTAATTTTGAGTTGAATAATAATCATATTTTTACCCGTTATTTTTATAATAAACTGGTCGTCTTGTTGCCGTTCATTCATTGCAGAAAGTTTGATTAAATGACCAACATCTACTGTGTAGTTTTCGTCTTTTGAGATATTTATACGTATTTCATCAGCTAGGCTGTAGGCAAAAAGTAAACTATTTGCCAACACGGTAACCGTTACAGTTTGTTGCTCAATATAGCCATTAACTTTAGGGGTGAATGAGCTTTGATTAGTGATGACATTGAAGTCTTTAATACCGCCATTGATTAAAGCACCATGGGTTTTACTTGCGCCATCAAAGCGAGCAATATCAAGTAACTGGGTTAGTTTATCAATATCGCCATTGCGGTGGTCGAGTATTAAACCATTACCTTCGATTAATACCAGATTACGTTGGTAACCCGAAAAATTAGAAAAATCCCCATCATTTATCACACTGGCGATGCTGAGACGCCAAGCAAAATCATTTAAACTACCACCATCGCTGATAGCTAATTCAGTGGTATGACCTAAACCATTTTTCCAAGGTACCAGTATAAATTCGTCGGGTGCAGTTATTTTAATATTAAGAGTAGGCATTAGTTTTTTTCTAGCTAATTTTAGCTATATATTACCGCCATAATCAGGGGGTGCAAGTCTATTCTATGAGTAAGACGTTCTCTGCTTTGAATGTATTAGCCTTTACATTAGCTGTCTTCACAATATAAATGCTTGCTAACTGTTATCTGCTCACGTTAGAATCTACTCGCGTTGTTAGTTTAACTAGCAACGCAAACTTGTCGGAGTGCCAAAGGCTGAGATCGCGAAAGCGGGATCCGTAAAACCTGATCAGATTAATATCTGCGTAGGAAACAAGAGAGAGCAATTTAACCCTAATACTTAGGGTTAAAATATATTATTTGACCCTCTTCTTTAGCTAAATAAACTCCGCCTATTTTTTAAATTTAAATTTTTTAAAACAGGTAGCGACCATGAGCAACACCACCAATAAGACACAAACACGACGTCAAAAGCGTCAATTGGCAGCAGTATTCTTAAAAAATGTTTCAGACCAATCTTTCCCGAATTCTAAAAAAGTTTATGTACAAGGTGAAATTCACGATATCAAAGTAGGTATGCGTGAAATCACCTTAACCGATACGCTTATTTCTTCAGGGAAAGGCGCTAGCAAAGACACGCCAGTTTACGAAAAAAATGAACCACTTTGTGTTTATGATACTTCTGGTTTTTATACCGATGAAAAGGTAGAAATAGATGTTCACAAAGGTATTCCTCGTTTACGTGAAGCGTGGATTGATGCCCGTGATGATGTTGAGCTTTTAACCGCTACTAATTCACAGTTCGCGCAACAACGTCTTGATGATGAAGGCGTTGACGATATCCGCTTCGATAATTTACCTAAAATGCGTATTGCTAAAAAAGGTAAGAACGTTACGCAAATGCATTACGCTCGCCAAGGTATTATTACCCCAGAGATGGAATACATTGCGATTCGTGAAAATTTGAAACGTGAAGAAGTAAAAGATGCGACCTTGTTACTACAACACAAAGGCCAATCCTTTGGTGCCAGTATTCCAGAAAAAATTACTCCGGAATTTGTCCGTGATGAAGTAGCTCGCGGTCGCGCCATTATCCCAGTAAACATCAATCATCCCGAATGTGAGCCAATGATTATTGGACGTAACTTTTTAATTAAAGTTAACGCGAATATAGGTAACTCAGTGGTAACCTCTTCTATTGAAGAAGAAGTCGAAAAGCTTGTTTGGTCAACCAAGTGGGGCGCAGATACGGTAATGGATTTATCGACTGGCCGTAATATTCATGAAACGCGTGAATGGATAATGCGTAACTCGCCAGTTCCTATTGGTACCGTGCCAATCTACCAAGCACTTGAAAAAGTGAATGGCGTAGCTGAAGACTTAACATGGGAAATTTTCCGCGATACGTTAATTGAACAAGCGGAGCAAGGAGTTGACTACTTCACTATTCATGCGGGCGTTTTACTTCGCTATGTACCAATGACCGCTAAACGTGTTACGGGTATTGTTTCACGCGGTGGTTCCATCATGGCAAAATGGTGTTTAGCCCATCATCAAGAAAACTTCCTTTACACGCACTTTGAAGATATCTGTGAAATCTTAAAGCAGTACGATGTGTCATTTTCTTTAGGTGACGGCTTACGTCCTGGCTCTGTAGCTGACGCTAACGATGAAGCACAATTTGCTGAATTACATACCTTAGGTGAGCTAACTAAAATCGCCTGGCAGCATGATGTACAAACGATTATTGAAGGTCCAGGTCATGTACCGCTTCATATGATTAAAGAAAATATGGAAGAGCAGCTTGAGCACTGTGGTGAAGCGCCTTTTTATACTTTAGGGCCACTAACTACAGATATTGCCCCAGGTTATGATCATATTACTTCTGGCATAGGTGCGGCTAATATTGGCTGGTATGGTTGTGCTATGCTTTGTTATGTAACGCCAAAAGAGCATTTAGGTTTACCCAATAAAGAAGACGTAAAAGAAGGTTTGATGACTTATAAAATTGCCGCGCATGCTGGCGATTTAGCGAAAGGTCATCCAGGTGCACAAATTCGTGATAATGCTATGTCAAAAGCGCGTTTTGAGTTCCGTTGGTACGATCAATTTAATATTGGCTTAGACCCAGAAACAGCTAAAGCCTACCATGACGAAACCTTGCCACAAGAATCAGGTAAAGTCGCGCATTTCTGTTCTATGTGTGGTCCAAAATTCTGTTCAATGAAAATTTCACAAGAAGTTCGAGAGTACGCCGCTAATCTAGATAAAAATGCGATAAGAATTCAATTACTCGATGAGACCATCACAATAACGTCCGACGAAGCGATTGAAAAAGCGATGCAAGAAAAGTCTACTGAGTTTAAAAAAATGGGTAGCGAAATCTACCAATTAGCTGATTAATGGCGGCGGATAAATAATGAATATTGCCATTGTTGGCGCAGGATTGATGGGGCGATTACTTGCCCTGTCTTTGCTTCGTAATGAACAGCTTCGACAAAAACAGTCTCATAGTGTAACGATTACTTTATTTGATAAAGACAATAAACTCGCCCATAACAGTGCAGCTTATGCTGCCGCTGGGTTGTTAACACCGTTGGGTGAATCACTTCATTGTGAGCCTAATATTGTTAATATGGGTTTTGAATCATTACGTTTATGGCCAGCTTTGCTTGACAGTTTAGATGAATATACTTTTTTTCAACAAACTGGCGCCATTATGGTAAGTCATGAGCAAGACAAAGGTGATTACCAACGTGTTGTTAGACACCTTGGTAATAATTATCCTGAACATACACTGCACCCACTAAACCGTGCAGAGCTATTAGCGCTAGAGCCTGAAATAGGGCGAAGCTTTAATCAAGGATTGTATCTCCCTCAAGAAGGTCAACTGGATAATCGCCGTTTATTAGTCGCCCTGCGCAAGCAGCTTGAAAAAGAAGCTCAAGCGCCAGTTACAGGCAACAGCTTGAATTGGTTAAGTGATTGTCTAGTCACTGACATTGATGTCGCTGAGCACAGTACTAAGATTAGCTATCAGCAAAATAATATTAACCACAGTCAGCAATTTGATTTAGTGATTGACTGTCGTGGTACGGGGGCAACTACTAAAAGAAGTAATAGCACCAGTGCACCGTTGACCGATTTACGTGCTGTCAGGGGTGAAATTTTTCAGCTGTTTGCACCTGATGTTAATATAACAAGACCAATCAGATTGATGCATCCAAGGTATCAGCTTTATATTGCTCCTAAACAACAGGGCTTTTATGTAGTAGGTGCAACGGAAATTGAAAGTGATGATGACTCAGCTATGACAGTGCGCTCAGCAATGGAACTTCTCAGTGCCGCGTATAGCGTACATCCTGGATTTGCAGAAGCCAATATTCGACAACATGTTAGTCAGTGTCGGCCTGCATTTAGTGATAACCAGCCTAAAATTAGCGTACAAGATGCACTTATTCAAGTAAATGGTTTGTTCCGTCATGGTTTTTTGATTGCACCTGTAGTGCTTGAACAAACTCTTGCGGTTATTGCCAATCGAATAAATAACACCGCAGTAGCTTTACCTTATACCGACTTATTACCCATAGTTTTTGACAGTAACTATACTTGTAATATAAATCAGCCAAGTAGAAATTTACCGGAGTCATCTTATGAACATTCATATTAACGGCAAAGCCTACCCTCTAACTCATGCAACACATATTAGTGTCAGCTCAGCATTAACGTTGTATTTTATTGAACCGCAACAAAGTACCTTTGCCGTGGCGCTTAATGGTGATTTTGTCGGTAACACAGATTACGACATTACCATGGTAAAAAATGGCGATAGCCTTGATGTCTTACAACCTATTCAGGGAGGATAAGTTTAATGTCATTGAATATCTATGGACAAAATTTAGATAGTCGTTTACTTATTGGTAGCGCTTTATATCCATCGCCACAAGTGATGAAACAAGCGATTTTGGCCAGTGGATCACAGGTGGTAACTCTGTCGTTAAAACGTCAAAATCCAGCTGAAAAAGCAGGTCAGCAAATATGGTCATACTTACAAGAAGTGATCACCGAAGTGAACGGTCACTTACTACCCAATACAGCCGGTTGTCGTTCGGCTAAAGAAGCCGTAACACTGGCACAAATGAGCCGTGAAATATTTAAAACGGATTGGCTAAAGTTAGAAGTGATTGGCGATGATTACAATTTACAACCTGATCCAATCGAGTTACTGCATGCCGCTGAGCAGTTAATAAATGATGGTTTTAAAGTCTTACCGTATTGCACCGACGACCTCGTTTTATGTCAACGGCTTTATGATTTAGGCTGTGAAGTGATTATGCCGTGGGCATCGCCAATAGGTACTGGTAAAGGTTTGATGAACCCTTATAACTTAGCAACGATTCGTTTACGTTTACCCGATGCCACCTTGATATTAGATGCGGGTATTGGTAAACCCTCAGACGCTTGTTTAGCAATGGAAATGGGTTATGACGGTGTATTACTTAACAGTGCAGTGGCACTGGCGGATAATCCTGTGTTGATGGCGAAAGCCTTTGGGCAGGCACTGCAAGCAGGTGAGCAAGGTTATGTGGCGGGCATAATGCAGCAAAGACAAACAGCCCATCCGTCAACACCGACACTCGACACACCATTTTGGCAGCAAAATAACTAGATGACTTTGTTATTTAATCAAACGACTTAGTTGGAATTGCTCACCTAGTAAACTAGGCTCCACGCTTCCGCCTTGTATTTTAGCCAACTAACTTTGTCCTTAAGTTAGTTGATTTTTTAATACTACTAGTGATGATGTTAAGTCTTGATAAATAGTAAAAGTGTATGGATACCCGACAATACACTTCGGGTATGACAATTCATCGTTAGTTATGTGTAACGCATAAATGAGTGAGTACCATTATTTTATATCGTTACTCCCATAGTGCCTTAATCGGGAGTCTGTAGTGTAGGGTTGGTTTAAAGTCAATAATTCAGAGAATAATCAAATGAAAACTGAACAACAAGTGCCAATCAAACCAATAATCTGGACTATTTCGGGTAGTGATTGCTCTGGTGGGGCTGGTATTGCTGCTGATATTAAAACCGGTCATGCTTTAGGGGTTGAAGTGTGTCATCTTATTACTGCCAATACCGTGCAAAACTCTCAGCAACTGTTGTCGGTGAATGCTATTTCGGTTGATATCTTGCAGCAACAAGCGACAGTATTAATTGATGACAAACCGCCATCGGTCATCAAAATTGGTTTAGTAGCTAATGTAGAGCAAGTATTGTGGTTAGCTAAGTTACTTGAGCAATATAAACAGCTTATGCCTAACTTAATCAGTGTTTATGACCCTGTTGGCCAAGCCAGTGTTGGTGGAAACTTCAGCACTATGACTCTAGATCAGCTCAGCCCTTTATTACGACAAGTTGATGTTATTACCCCAAATTTATTGGAAGCAAAACACCTAGCGAGATTCGCTGATTCAATTGATAAAAATGATCAAAATGTAACAGCTGTTGAAGTATTGGCTAAACATATCCATCAGAATTTTGCCATCAGCGCTATTATTATTAAAGGTGGTCACAGTGCGGACGAACAAAGCAGTAGTGATTACTGTTACCATCAATTAAATCAGTTGCATGGCAAACAAGATAACCAAGATAAAAGCCAAACAGCGATTAGTTACCAGTTAAGTACCAAGCGTATTGAAAGTCAT
>JBKEHN010000102.1:0-10874 GCA_046710905.1 Colwellia sp. | reverse complement strand
GCCCATGAAGTAGATAACTTGTATGTTACTGATGGTTCATTTATGCCAACCGG
Source organism: Colwellia sp. (assembly GCA_046710905.1). Lineage (GTDB taxonomy): Bacteria > Pseudomonadota > Gammaproteobacteria > Enterobacterales > Alteromonadaceae > Colwellia. The sequence goes on along the minus strand of JBKEHN010000102.1, from coordinate 10,821 downwards.
CGGAAGCGTTCCTTACACCTTTACCATTTATGCCAACGCCTTTCGAGTTGCCGATAAAATAAAAGCCCATTGGCTAACATTGAATAGCTAACAAAAGTTTAGTACTTAAAAATACTCCCTAAAACTCACACTTAAAAAGAGGCTTGTGATACTTTTGTGAAGTAATATTGTCAATATCAGGTCATCTTATATAACTTATAATTATTGGTGTCCTGATATGCTCTACAAACGATTATTACCTAGTATATTTTTAGTATTATTAACCGCTTGCGGCTCTGATAATAATATTACCGCAACGCAAGAAATCCCAGATCCTGTCACAATACCTATTGTACCGGTAGCCACTACTTATACGGGGATTTTTTTAGATTCAGCCGTTGCAGGGTTGAACTATAAGACCCCTAGCCAAAGCGGTCAAACCAACGAACTTGGCGAGTTTAACTTTCAAAATGATGAAACCATCATTTTTTCTATTGGCGGTATTGACCTTCCCAGCACTGTTGCTAGCCTTTATTTAACCCCTTTATCGCTCTATCAAACTCAAGACATCAATCAAATTGAAGTGGTTAACTTATTACGGCTTTTACAAAGCCTTGATTTAGATGGTGATACCAGTAATGGCATCGAAATTACAGAGTCCGCGCATCAACTTGCCGCCCAACTAAATGTTGACTTTTCAGCCAGTGATTTCCCCCAGCAAGTTGCAGAACTAGTCAGCCAAAGTGGCGCAGTTAACCAAGAGCTAATTTCCGCAGAAGCCGCCATCAATCATTTTCAATTTACACTCAATGAGATAAGTAATAACAACCTAAAAAGTTGTACTACAACACACGATAAAGTTGGACATAGCGGGTTCTTCAATACTTTTGCTCATAATGTATCCGGTATGGCAACCATTATTGACGACTGCACCATAGAAATCAGTCAATTTGGCTACGATGGCGGTGGTCCAGATGTTTACTTTTATGGGGCTAAAGAGCATCAGTATTCTAGTGCGCAGGCTTTTCCTCTAGGGCAACAAATTAATGGTCAAATTTATAGTAATGACAGCATAATTATAAAGTTACCACAAAATAAAAGTTTAGATGACCTTACTGGCTTAAGTGTTTGGTGTGTTGACTTTTCAGCTAACTTTGGCCAAATGGAATTCACTCCTTAACTTACTAAAGTCAAATAATAAGGTTATTCATCAGGCACTGAATTTCTAGCTAGATGTATCAAGCTCAGGCATAATTCAAATAATTAAGTGACATTATTATTAGGATTTAACATGATCTACAGCATGACTGCATTCTCTCGCATTGAAATTAAAGGCGATTGGGGCAACGCCGTTTGGGAAATTCGCTCGGTTAATCAACGTTTTCTAGAAACACATTTTCGCTTGCCTGAGCAGTTTCGGGGCATAGAGCCGGTGTTACGTGAGCGTTTCCGTAAACAGCTAAATCGCGGAAAAGTAGAATGTCACTTACGTTTTAATGCCAATACGACAAATAAAAGCGAGTTAGCACTTAACGAGAGTTTGGCATTACAACTTATTGAACATGCCAACTGGATTAATAACCACACCCTTAACAGCCAAGTGAACCCACTTGAAGTCATGCGCTGGCCTGGAGTGATGGAAGCACCTGAAAGCGATATGTCTGCCATTCAAGCCGAGTTACTCGCTGCTTTTGACCAAGCATTAATTGACTTTGTTGCCGCTCGCGCCAGCGAAGGTGAAAACCTTAAAGTGATGATTGAACAACGCCTTGATGCTATAACTGCCGAAGCCGATAAAGTACAAACACATATGCCAGATGTTATTGCTTGGCAGCGTAATCGTATCATTGAAAAATTTACCGATGCTAACATTGATTTAGACTCAGGACGAGTTGAACAAGAGTTAGTGTTATTAGCACAAAAAATGGATGTTGCCGAAGAACTTGACCGTTTAAACAGTCATGTTAGCGAAACGAATAAAATATTGAAAAAAGGTGGCGCCCAAGGCCGCCGTTTAGATTTCATGATGCAAGAATTTAATCGTGAAGCAAATACCCTAGGCTCTAAATCCATTAATACCGACATAACAGCAAGCGCCGTAGAATTAAAAGTATTAATTGAACAGATGCGTGAGCAGATCGCGAATATAGAATAGTTAACCCACGCGTTCTCACTTATTCCCGTAATACTAAAAACCATTTATAAAATTAAGTGATTATTAGTTTGTTGTCGCCGATTATTTATAGAGTGATTGAGTAAACACATATAGACTGTACTTAGTAGCTCAGCTTAAAAAGGCCATTATCTTTCATTTTCGACAAGGGATAAAAGCTTAATTGATCGATTTTGGAGATGACCGTTGAATATGACGAAAAAAATCATAAAATTTAAGTTTAGATCTTAAGCGAGAACAGGTAATAAAAGATTCAATAAAAATATTACTTTTATACGCGTTTCAGAAGGTGATTAACATCAAGGACTTAATAGGATTATAAAGTTTATATTATGTGCGCCGTAATTTAATTATTAAACGGCTTTTAAAATTGATCTACAAATAAAAGGGCTGTCGTTTGTGTCTCGCTCATTTTAATCAACTGTAATTAGCAACTGATAATGGAATACTCAATGCTCAAGATTTAAATTTTTATGTCTCCACACAGTAGATAAATCTAATTTTTAGCATTCTTCTTTGTTCCCAAGACCAGCTTACAGGTAAGTAGTTTGCCTGATTGTCGTTAGAATATTTTTGGCTGATGCAGCTATAAAGCGTGAAGTTCGATCGTTTTTTCTTGCATCAACTTATATGTTCAAATAAATATATTAATTACCTAAGGGCGAGTAATGACTGATAATTTAATACCCAATACTCCTAATGGAGAATTTTTTCTATTTAAGAGCACAGATGGACAAACTAGGGTTGAGTGTCGATTTGAGAATAATACGTTATGGCTAAACTTCAATCAGCTTTCAATATTATTTGGTCGTGATAAGTCTGTTATTTCTAAGCATATTAAAAATATTTACGATGATGCTGAATTAGTACAAAAAGCAACCAGTGCAAAATATGCAACAGTTCAAACAGAGGGTGAAAGGGAAGTTACTCGAGTACTTGAATACTATAATTTAGACGTGATTTTTGCAATTGGTTACCGAGTACGCTCACCTCAAGGAATTCAATTTAGACAGTGGGCAACTAAAACTTTGCAATCATACTTGATTAAAGGTTTTGTTATGGATGATGAGCGATTAAAACAGCCTGAATCTAGTCCATATTTTGAAGAACTGCTTAATCGTATTCGTGATATACGCTCTTCAGAAAAAATGTTCTGGCGGAAGGTATGTGATATCTACGCAACCAGTATCGATTATGACGGTAAAGCAGAATCAAGTATCAGTTTTTTTTCTCAAGTTCAAAATAAAATGCATTGGGCTGCCCATGGTCATACTGCTGCTGAAGTAGTTCACCAACGTATTGATGCCAACAAACCTCATTTAGGCTTAACCAATTACGCAGGTAAAAATGCTGGCAAAGAACCTATACGTAAAGAAGTTATCGTTGGCAAAAATTACTTGTCTGAAGACGAACTTGAAACATTAAACCGTTTGGTTACTTCTTACCTTGAATTTGCAGAGCTGCAAGCACGTAACGGTAAATTAATGAAGATGGCTGATTGGGCAAGTAAGTTAAATGACTTTCTTAAATTAAGCGATTTTAATGTGTTAACTCATGCAGGAAAAATATCTGCTGAACAGGCAAAGCAAAAAGTAAAACAAGAATACGATAAATTTAGAAAAGTTATTGATTTACAGCCAAGCCAAGTTGACCAAGATTTAGCTGATGCAGTAAAAGCATTATCTAATAAATAGAACTAAATAAAAACAGGTGCTGCTGGCTATAGCTAAGTTATATTTTAGCTATGGCTTTTTTATGGATGACGTTATGAGCGATAATATAAAATATTAAACACACCAACATAGTAAAGCTGTATATTGCTTGGTATAACATCAGTAAGACTTTATAAGGATATCTTCAGATGATCACACTTTCCCCAGAGCAATGCCGTGTTATCGGTGTCATGTTAGAAAAAGAAACCACTACGCCAGAGCAATGTCCGCTTTCTTTAAACGCTATCGTTACAGGCTGTAATCAAAAAAGTAGCCGTGAACCGGTTATGTCATTGTCAGAAAGTGACGTGCAAAACATCGTTGATGAACTCGTGCAAATGAATCAATTAATGGTTGACCAAAAAGCCTCCACTCGCGTTAATAAGTACTTTCATCGTTTTTGTGATACCGAATTTGGCAATTTGAAATTTACCTCTCAACAAAAAGCGCTTATTTGCGTGCTATTTCTCAGAGGGCCTCAAACGCCAGGTGAGTTAAGAACACGTACGAACCGTTTAGCTGACTTTACCGATGTTAATGAGGTTGAAGCGACTTTAAATCAGTTGCTAGATTTAAATGGCCAAACATTGGTACAAAAACTCGAAAAAGAGCCCGGTAGACGAGATTGTCGCTATGTACATTTACTCGCAGAGTTTGATGAGGCCAGTTTTTCTCCTGCCACAAACACTAAAACTGACGTAGCACCATTGGTAAACCAAGCTTCATTAGTTCAGAGAGTTGATGAATTAGAACAACAAATAGTATCATTAACAGAGCAAATGGCCTGTTTAACTGAATTATTAAATGATGACTAAACATTAGCCCTTAGCTATATTTCAATGGATATTAAAATGTCAGAGCTCAAAATCGACAACACTGAAAACCTAACTACCGCTATAACCGATACAGCACAGCAAGCTATCGATCTTCCCGCTGAGTTATTACGGGAAGAAATAGAACAAGCATCTCAACTTTACCAAATACTGATAGATTTTGTTACTCAATACAGCTTTCAATTAGTTGGTGCTGTACTCATATTTTTAGTTGGACTATTGCTTGCGGGTAAAATATCAAAACTTGTGTTGCGCGTGTGTGAAAAGAAAAAAATTGATATCACCTTAAGTCTCTTCCTAGCTAGCACCGTTAAAGTAATAGTCATGGCGATGGTACTTGTTATCGTTTTAAGTAAAATAGGTATTAGTGTTACGCCATTTCTTGCTGCTATCGGTGCTGTGTCCTTAGGTGCAGTTTTAGCATTACAAGGTTTGTTAGCCAACTACGCTTCTGGTTTTAATATCATTGTCACTCGTCCTTTTGTTATTGACGATACCATTAAAATACTGGGCGTAACTGGCATAGTGAAAGAAGTAAAATTAGCTTTTACCATCATCCAAGATGAAGATGGTGCGCAAATCACTATCCCGAATAAGCATATTGTTGGCGAAGTGATGCTCAATTCAAAAAAAGATTCCTTATTAAAACTTTCAGTGGGTATTTCATATCAAGACAATCCCATAGCAGTAATCGCGCTTGTTGAGCGTACTTTAGCGAAGCTTGATATATATACAGATGAGGTACGTATGCAGGTGGGTATTGATGATTTTGCGGACAGCGCTATTACCATTGGTATTAGGCTTTGGATACCTACAACCAACTTATACGCAGCAAAGTATAATGCCTATCAAGCAATTTATTTAGCGTTTGAACAAGAGAAAATTACTATTCCTTTCCCTCAACACGATATACATATGGTTGAGCCAAAGAAGCTTGCATGACAAATATAGGGTTTACTGGTATTGAAAAGTAGCGCTTAGCCTATACGTCTATTTAATGGTTAAGTTAAAGGATGTTATAGGGTAAACCCTTCACATATATGGGTTATTGAACCTAACTCAAGACTATTTTATGGTTATCTCTGTCTTAACCCAAAGCTAACTTAATAATAAAAAGATAGCTTGATAAACTCTACAACTCTTTTATAGAGTATTTTTTGTCCATAAACATTTTAAGGCTGCTTTAATATGACTAATTTTGCCATTATCGGTACCAGTAAAATAACTGACGCTTTTATTGAAGCCGCAAGGCAAGACCCTCGCTTTAATTTAGTGGCTATTTATTCTCGTCAGCAAACAACAGCACAAGCTTTTGCCGATAAGCATAACATTGAACATTGTTTTACTGATTTAGCCTTATTGGCTACCAGTAAGCTTATTGATGCGGTATATATTGCTTCACCAAACAACTTTCATGCACAGCAAAGTATTGCCCTGCTAGAAAGCGGTAAACATGTACTTTGTGAAAAGCCGATTGCCATTAACTGTGCTGAACTTACCCAAATGGTAGCCAGCGCTAAAGCAAATAATGTTACTTTTATGGAAGCAATGCTGGTGACTTTTCTGCCTAACTATCAGCAAATAAAAAACCATATAAAAGCACTGGGCAACATCCACAAATATAGCGCATCATTTTGTCAGTTTTCATCTAGATACCCTGCTTATTTACGAGGAGAAAACCCAAATACCTTTAATTTGAGTTTTGGTAATGGCGCTTTAATGGATGTAGGTATTTATCCATTATATTTGGCAATAGATTTATTCGGTTTACCAACAGAGGTAATAGGTCAAAGTCATAAATTACCAACCGGGGTTGATGGTTATGGCGATCTTTTATTGAAGTACGATCTACCCGATACAGATAATAATCAAGCGACTTTACAAGCACATATAAGTTACTCTAAACTAAGTAATGGTAACAATATTTGTGAAATACAGGGCGAAAATGGTTATTTAATGTGGCAACATTCATCATTGTTCAATGAAGTGTCTTTGCATTTAAACGACGGTAGTTGTCAAACATTAACATTAGCCCAAACTGATAATAGAATGACTTATGAACTGAGCCATTTTATCGATTTAATAGACAGTGGTCACAGTGAATCTTCGGTGAATAGCTGGCAACTTTCGCAACAAGTATTGTCGGTAATAGAGCAGGCCAGAAAGCAGCAAGGTATTATTTATCCTGCAGATAAACCAGCAGAAAATTAAAAGACTTAATTTCTGATAATAAACTCACCTTAAAAGCTCAGCCTTTTTAACGATGCTCTAACCAAGCATCGTGAATAAATGGTCTAGCTATTAACAGGTAATACTTTATAAGCATAACGTCTTGCCCCTTCAATAATATGCTCTTCTCGGCTCCCTGTAGCGACTTAATCCATTAGCGTCTGAAACATTTGTAATTCTGAACGACAAAAACTCAAACACTTAGTTGCGGCAGCACAAATGGGGCAATGGTTTTCTATTAACCAAAACACACCGTCATGTTCTTCAACCGTTGCCATATAACCTTGATCACTGCGAAGTTTAGCTAAGGTTTGTAACTTTTCTTCCACGCCAAAGCGATTTTGTTTATATTTTACTTGATCTTCTTTAGTAAAATCAGTCATCTTGAGTTATGTAAAAAACGTCTACCGCTATGGGATGGGGAAGATAGCAGTAAACAAAATGATGAGAGTGATTGGCAGGCTATTAATACTGAATTACAAACGATGGATGCAGTAATACTTATTACTCCTGAATGGGGAGGGACAGCCTCTCCTTTATTGAAAAATTTATTAATGATGGCGCCAGCGGCAGATATCGGTGATAAACCAGTACTGTTAGTGTCTGTCGTTAATGGTATTAGTGGCGCTTACCCGATTGCAGAATTACGAATGAATGCATTTTCTAATAACAAACTGGTAGCGATTCCCGATCACCTAATTATTAGAAACGTTGAAGAGATTCTGAATACGATTAATGCGGGCAACCAGCCAGAAGATAGCACTATAACTCGTCGAGATAAAAGTATCCGCCATCGTATCGGTTATAGCCTGCACACTTTATGGCATTACAGCCAAGCGATGCAGAGTTTACGTGAAACCTTGCAAGGTAACGTTTATAGCAATGAACATTTATACCCATACGGTATGTAGATAAAACATAAACAATAAAAATCAGTTAAAACACCGAGGCGTTATTATGAATTTAAATCAAGTCACCCTTACAATCATTAATATGGACAAAAGTACTGAGTTTTATCGTCGTTTAGGATTCACTCAAATTGTGGATACGCCACATTATGCTCGTTTCGCTTGCCCTGATGAAGGCGCTACTTTTTCATTAAGTTTAGCTGAAACAGATATTCTAACGACTGCACAGAATAAACTGAGCACAGGCACAACAATCTATTTTGAACATGAAAAATTAGATGAATGGGTGGCAAAAATTCAGAGCCGCGGCATTGAGTTTGATCAACTACCTATCTCACAATCTTACTTATGGCGTGAAGCGATATTAACGGATCCAAGCGGCAACAAAATCAAACTCTATTGGGCGGGCGAAAATCGTTTGAATCCACCCTGGCGAGTTGAGAAAAAATACCAAGCATAAACTACTAGACTATTAACAAATACATTACGTTTTAAAACGTAATGGAGAGCAATTATGATTACTTTAAAACATATAAATTTAGTCGTTTCTGACATAGAAAAAAGTTTGACCTTTTACCAAGCCGCTTTTCCTCATTGGCATCTACGTGGTGACGATAAGGGTTAATAGTTAATGGTCAGGAAAGCCAAGAAACTGGTTATATTTTGGTGATAATTATCAATATATAGCCTTGCTCGATAATAGCCTTTGATAAACTTTATGGTCCTAGTAATGTCGATAATCGACTAGTTTAACCAAAAGCAACCACCGCTCAAGCAGTCAATTTCAATGAGCATATACAGCCCATTATTGAAAACCGTTGTGTCGTTTGCCACGGTTGTTACGACGCCCCTTGCCAATTAAAAATGGAAAGCCGTGCTGGTATTGAACGTGGTGCGAATAAAACCATGGTTTATAATGGTGAACGTTTACTTACTGCAACTATCAGTGGCAGCCTAAATAAGTTAACGGAACTGAACACTGATAACTTAAAGTCTCTACGTCAACAAGGTTTTTTTCCAGTGCTTAATGAGCGCCAGCAAACCGAACAAGCGAATTGTCAAGTAAGTTTGTTTTATCAAATGATCCAGTTGAAACAACAGCATCCACTACCAAGTGAACCACTATTGAGTAATAGTTTCGATACATCGCTTGATAGAAATCAGCAGTGTCCTATGATAGAAGAATTTGAGTAATATAAAATAAATTTCCGCTTGGTGTTATGCCTTATGCACTTCCCGCTCTATCGACTGCTGAGCATCATAAGTTAACGGGCTGGTTAGCCTCTGGTGCAATTATGCCTGATGCCATACCGCCGAGTGCGACAGAGCAAAAGATGATAACGCGCTGGGAAAATTTACTGAATGGCAGCTCCGCTAAAGAGCAGTTGATTAACCATTATTTATTTGAGCACTTATACCTAGTAGATTTATATTTTGATAAAGCACGCGCTAGTTATTTTAAACTGGTGCGTTCGAGTACGCCTAGTAGTGAAAAGGTAGTAGTTATTAACACTCGCCGCCCTTTTGATTCACCTTATGCTAACGGTAGTACTACTGCCATCATCAATAAACCACAAGTGTACTACCGACTCATTAAACATAGCCATACCATTATTGCTAAACGTTATATGCCCTGCCCGTTTGGTGAGAAAAAATTAGCGCGTATCACTGATACTTTTCTATCAACCTAATTACGCGGTAACTAGGCTACCAGATTACTAATTAATAAACGCTTCTAATCTCTTTAAAACTTTTCAGACAATTCCAAATAAGATCCGTTATCAATTTTTATTAGACCAAGCGCAATTTTCTATTATGAACTTTATCAAAGCTCCTGTGTGTCGTGGTCAAATTACACTAAATGTCATTGAAGATAATTTTTCGGTGTTTTTCCTTAACCCTGATAATTTTGATCATTACCCCAGTGAAGATTTTATTATTGCCAATACCGCTTTTTTATAACTACCGACGGCTATCAGTGATAAAGCTATGTCACTACTGTATTGGCGACAATATGCAAAGCGCCAGCAAGCCTATGTAAAAAATAAAGTAGCCTATATAAAAGACCGTAATTTACCATCTAATGAGCTTAATTTAGCTTTAATTTGGTCTGGAAAAGGTAATACCAATGCTAGCCTAACGGTCTTCCGACACTTTGATAGTGCTTGTGTTTTACAAGGCTTTGTTGGCCCTATACCTCAAACAGCTTGGTTAATTAGTTACCCATTACTCGAGCGTATTCATTATTTATTAGTCGCTGGCTTTGATGTTTATGGTAATGTTGGTCATCAATTGAAAACACCTTTATACATAGATTTTCTTCGCATGGAAGCCAAAAGTAACTTCATTAGTTTATTGCCTAAAGAGCAACGTAAACCGATACATGAATATTGGTATCGAGGCACCAGTAGTGACATTAAGGATTATATTTTTTCAGATAATTTTGATCAGTTACCTGAAACAGGCATTAATTACCAAACTACTAAGCCACAAAACGAACTGTTTCAAAAAGTAGCTAAACATACAAAAAATAGGCACGTTAGCCACTTTAACCTTTCTTCATTAACACAAAGTAAAGCAGATAAGCTGATGGCCGATATAAGCCAGATACCTAATGAGAGTATTGCTCTGTTACCACAAGTAAGCTATGTCATGATAACAAATAGCGCTAAACTACAACTCTATAGTTTAATTAATAACTCAGCACACAGTAATGTTGCACATTTATTTTCTGCAGATAATCGTCGCTTACCTGCAGAAGATAACTTAGCGATTTTACGTGGTGTTATCGGTACTTATCCCAATACTTTTTTTAAAGTAGAACAGGTACAACTCGCTACATTTATTAAAAGCTTAAACACAATAAAAACAGAGCAAGATTACCGTAAGCTTAAAGATCGGTTTGCCATTCGGCGAACTCATCCTGACTTTTGGGCGTTTTCCGATGAATGGCATGTTTGATATAAAACTAATCAACCAAAATCTTC
>JBKEHN010000101.1:0-10932 GCA_046710905.1 Colwellia sp. | reverse complement strand
TTAATCATGTTTTTCTCCTAACTGTACTTTGAGTTTTCCTAACGCTAACCGTAATCTCGACTTGACAGTGCCCAACGGTAAATGAAGATGAACAGCTAACTGTTCTTGCGACATTTCTCTGAGATAAAAACCTTTTATAACGTCTTGTTGTGCTTGCGGTAGCGCTTCTATAACACTAAGTAACTTTTTATCCGCTAAATGATCATCAAAACCTTTATTTTCACAGCTCATTCTCTCGGCTACAGGCCAAATATCATCACTTAGATTATCTTCTTTGTTACCTTGAATTTTTCTTAGCATATCAAAAGTAACGTTACGCATTACCGTATAAACCCAAGTTGTCGCAGCGCCCTTATTTTGATTGAATAAATGTGCTTTTCTCCAAACATTACTCATAGTTTCTTGTACTACTTCATTGGCTTGTGCTTCATTGGGAAACTTACCACAAGCAATACGGAGAATTTTTGGTGCAAAAAAGTTAAACAAGTGGGTAAAAGCTTGTTTGTCTCTACTTTGGGCAACAGAATCTAACCATTGGCAAAGTTGTGGATGATTTATTTTATCTGACATATTAGTAGATTTAGCACTTGTCTCTTTGCTTAGCAAGTTTGTCTGCATTGCTTCATCCCACTATTTATTTAAATATCACGTTCTATACGTTCAAATAAATATCAGGATCACTTTAAATAGAAGTTATTTTAATAATTATTTATATACTTTCTAGAATCTATCTAAGGATAATTGATTCAACAAAGTTTTTCGCTTCTTTAAAACTATAACTAACAACAAATGCATTCTTTACATTTAACTCAATTGGTAGTATCTCTAACCACCTTGCTAATACCCAATGACTATCATTGAGTGTTTTTTTTGGGTATAAATCATTAAGACCTTTATTCTCTGAAAATACAGTAGCTAACGAAGTAGATAATTCTCCATTTACTTTATCAACATGTACTTCTGACCAATGTTCAATATGACTAACGTCACCAAAGTGCAGATTGTCTTTGTCATGCACTATGCTATAAATACTAACTAAACACTTACATTTAACATCAATCTCTAAAACACCATCATCACCTTTATCAAAATTAATAATATCAACCCAACTACCCCACTGCCTTATTGAGTCCTCATCATCGGTATTTATACTGCTATCATTTAGCCAAATAACAAAGCCTTGACCAGATGAAGCAAGACTTACCATTTTTAAATATCGAGGTTCAAAAATCCGTAATTTGGTAACACCATCGGGTAATAAAAATACTGGCAAGGGGAATATGGGTAAGGTCACATTTTTTTTATTCATAGCAATATCACTTTCTAGTTTGTATATATATACGTAAAAAATCTCTAAACGATCAGTTTTATAATAAAAAAGCCTCTTAAAACAGAGGCTCATAATCGATTAAGTTAATCAAAATATTAGAATGCTATAAGAAGGATAAACCAACTATCTCAAACTATAATACTAAACATAAACTTTTAATATCAGTTATCTAATCGATAATTACGGTATCAATAACATGAATAATACCATTAGTAGTGTATACATCAGAAATAACTACTTTAGCACCGCCAACTATTAACTGACCTGTTTCAGCGTCAATACTGACATCAATCATAGTACCCGAAGCGGTAGTTAACGAACCTCCATTAGCTGCGTAAGCATCGAAAGAACTGATACTACTTTCAGCCACAACATGTGTAAGTAATACTTTAGTAAGTGCTTCAGTATCAGCTAACAAGGCTGTTAACGCATCAGCGTCAATTTTAGCAAAAGCGGCATTAGTTGGCGCAAAAACAGTAAATGTTGCCTCTTCATTTGACAAGGTAGTTACTAAATCAGCTGCTGTAAGCGCCACTACTAGCGTAGAGAAATTATCTGGATCAGCCAAAGCTACTTCAACAATGTTCATTGTTGGCTCAACCATCATTGCTGGCGGCATAATTACGTTATCAATTAAGTGTACTACACCATTTTTAGCCATCACATTAGCAGCACTTACTTTAGCGCCATTAATAAATAACCTACCATCGGTAAATGATACTGCGGCTTTAGCTTCATTTGCCATTGCAGCCATATTATCCATCGATTGAGCTACCTTGATTGCGCCGTCAGATAGAACTTCACCAGCAATCACATGATATAATAATATGTCAGTTAATTGCTCACTGGTTAAGCCTTCAACAGTACCTGCTGGTAATTTAGCAAAAGCAGCGTTAGTCGGTGCAAAAACAGTATAATCATTATCAAGGTTAGCTAATGTAGTATCTAAACCAGTAGACTGTAACGCTGAAACTAATGTAGATAAATCAGGGTTACCACTAGCAACTTCGACTAAACTCATGTTCGGCTCTGGTAATGCAACATCACCAATAATTACCGCATCAATAACATGGATAATACCGTTCGTAGTATAAATATCTTTCATTACAACATTGGCACCACCAAACGTTAAAGTATCAGTAGTCATATTAATGCTAAGTCCTACTTTAGCCATAGAAGCCGTATCAACCATAGTGCCACTTAACGCGTAGGCATTAACCGAATTTACTGCTACCTCTGCGACAACGTGCTGTAACAGTACTTTTGATAAAGCATCGGTATCAGCAAGCAGTGCTGTTAAGGTACTACCTGCAATTAACTCAAAAGCGGCATTAGTTGGCGCAAAAACAGTAAAGCTAGCGTCTTCATCTGACAAAGTCGTTACTAAGTCAGCAGCGGTTAAGGCCGCAACTAAGGTAGAAAAGTTATCTGGGTCTGATACTGCCATTTCTACAATATTCATTGTTGGCTCTGTCATATCTGCAGGCGGGAGTAGTACTGCATCAATAACGTGAATAATACCATTACTTGCTTGAATATCTGTCATAATTACCGTTGCGGTATTAACCAGTAATTCATTATCATATAGTGATAAACCAACGGCATCACCGTTAACCATATTAACGGTTGTACCCGCTGCTGCAATAGCTGCCGCGGCATTAACTTCGCCGCTAATTACATGGTAGGTAAGAATATCTGTTAATGTATCAGTATCAGCAAGTAGCGCACTAATAGTGTCTTGTCCTAATAAGGCAAAAGCAGCATCTGTCGGTGCGAACACGGTAAATTTTGTATCTGTATCAGCTAATACGGTATCTAATCCTGTTGCTTGTAAAGCAGCAACTAGCGTTGTAAAATTACCGTTACTTACGGCAACATCAACAATAGTCGGCTGTACTACCTCTTCAATGACTTCGGTGATAATATCATTATCGCCATCATCACATGCCTGCAATAAAAAAACGCTTAACACTGTTACACTTAGTATTTTAAAATATTTCACTTTGCTAGCCTCATTAGTTAATTACCCATCAGCTTACGAGTAAAAAACAAACAAAGTTCACTATTTATGAATAATAAAATTTATATTTTTATAAATGATCTCTAGTGAAATCTCACCGTATTGAATAATTTTATTATAAAAATAACTAATCTAAACCAATAGCAAGTACTAGTACTTGCTATTATCTATTGATATAAATAGCAGTATATAATTAACTTGCTCAATTTTTTGTGAACGTATGCGTTATAAGATTTATCAATGAAGAGGAGTATATGATAGAAGGATAAGTTAGAAAAATTTTTACATCTAAATCAATATTGAGTACTTAAAATATTGAAGCTTACTTGTGATATATCTCTGCTCTAGGCTACTATTATAGCTGGTATACTAATACTAATTAAAGATATAAGGTATATAAAAAATAAGTATATGTTACCTAAATAGCTTTCATTATTGGACATTGCTGTATTTGGGTTTGTTTATCAAAAAACAACGTCACTTCCGCAACTTTAACGCCAAATTTACTCATTGAAGTTTTATTCATTACTCGATATTCATCGAGTTGATACATCCAATCATCCATAAAGACTTGATAAGTTTCATCGCCAACAACCAATGATAATTCGTATTCAAACTGAAAAGCAAAACCCTTATGTTTACCAATGGCTATACCGACCACGTCTTCTGCTCTACCATCATAGCTACCATCTGATTTTTTTGATAGTTGCCAATTTCTATAACTGATCTCACCATCATTAAAGTAAAACTTCTCAGCAAGAACACCCTCATTACCTTGCCATGTACCAACTATTTCAACACAAAAGCGCCTATTTACTTTATTTGAATAGTCCTGGACCATGCCCCAAGCAATAACTTTTCCATTAAAGTAACGTTTAATATCAAACGGTTGCTCACTTTCTTGGTAATCTTCTAACCCCGTCGAGCAACTAGAAATCAAAACAGTAACAATTACAATAAGGAGAAACCCTTTGAGTTTATTCATTTGTGATACTTCCTAATAATTCACGTCTTAAGCTTGGTTCACTAGTTTTTTCAGATAACCAAATAGCCAAAAATATTTGCCCAAATTTGGGATCATTGATAACGCCAACATATTGCTGATTGTAATAGAAAACACTACGTCCTTGATGAATAAGCAAGGATAAGCTATCACCATCTATAATATTTGGCCAAATAGCTTTGAGTTCAAGTAAGTAACCTTGGTAGTTCTCTGGCGCTATCCCTAAGTGTTGCCATTGCTCAATAGTTCTTTCAATTAGATCATCATTAGAAATGTCAGCTAAATATTTAATATCCATAATTAAATTATCTTTTTTTATTTCAATAGGATAATTACCCGAGGTGGTCAGTAACTGAATTTTATAGAGGTCCCAAAACAAAATAGAAAAAATCGTTTCACCAATCGATAAAAAATTTTGTCTATCAAGCATGGTATTTAAATTTTTTGGCAAACTCATCTCAGCTGTCATATTTTTTGCAGAGACCATGTTTTGTGACAAACACAGTGTTATTAAGCAAAAATATAATAAATGAGTAGATATCCTAAACATAGCTAACCTCTACGCTGACTAAATTTTCTTTCAAAAGGAAAAATAAAACAAATAATAATGCCCATATAAGACTGAGTATTAAATATGTTATTAATGGTGACAAAGAAAAATCAACCGCCTGAAGTTGGTAACCTGCAATATAACTCAATGGCGCAAATAGTCCTCCCACCAAGAGTTGTAATACTTTAGATTTGCCTAAAAATTGTAAACTATGACAAATAGTTGCGGCAAAACAAGCCCATAACGCCATCAACCAAAACGGAAGGTGACTAGTGCTAGCAAAAATAAAAAGAGTGGAATATTGAAGCAGTGAATCGATAAAGATACCAATAACAGTTATCGACAGTATTAACCATAATTCACTGGGTACTTTTGCTATAAAATATAGATGAGCACTAAGCAATAACAGACTAAAGGGAATAAATGTATTACCCCAATAAACCAAGCCAAACCAGGCGAAATTGAAACCAACGGCATTAAGCATCATTAATTTGTTCAAATATCTTCCAAAATACATATCAATAGAGTCCTACATTAATGTACGTTTGAATAGCTAATTAAGATTAATAGATTTAATCTTAATTTAAAAAAACTTATTAGATGAGAGACGAAAGTGATTGTATTACCCGTTAACGATAGATATGAATGAGCCTTTATGATTC
Organism: Colwellia sp.; assembly: GCA_046710905.1. GTDB lineage: Bacteria > Pseudomonadota > Gammaproteobacteria > Enterobacterales > Alteromonadaceae > Colwellia. Next base: position 5,367 of record JBKEHN010000101.1, on the reverse strand, counting down.
ACTAAATCACACCTGAGTGTTAATAAAAAACCACCTCGAAGGTGGTTTTTTATTAATACCCAACTGTACTGACAACCTTGGTCCATACTGTAAAGGTAGTAAATTTCATCTTACTTAATATACTTCTCTTTGACCTTATAAATGACGTCACGAGTGACTTCTTGCTAACTCGCTATTTGCATAACTGAAACACCATTTAGTAATGATTCAAGAATCGTTACTGTACGTTTATTTTTTTCATCTACTAAAAATAGCTCTAGTGCTTTATTCAAAATTATTTACCTATGACTTTGATTAAAGGAGTGGCAACCTGATACGAATACCTTTTTGCATAGGTGAATACCATAGTCGCGAATACTAATGTTAATTTTCCTTTTTAATTATTCCTAACTAAATAAGTGACTATAATACTTGATTAAGCTACCTGCGAGACTTCTTAAAGACTATGTTTACTATCTTATTATTTACCCGCTCTGGCTCAACTAAAGTATCAACAGCAGTAGTTGCTTGCTCAGGTTCAACTAAAGTATCAACAACCGTAGTTAGTTTCTCTTGTTGAATCTTGTCATATATCTCTTCACGATGAACAGACACATTCTTAGGTGCATCAATACCAATGCGTACTTGGTTACCTTGTATAGCTAACACTGTTACTTTGATATCATCATTGATGATTAATACTTCACTGATTCTTCTTGTTAAAATTAACATTGTTATTCCTTAGTGATTGATAAAAGGCTAGCATAACAATAAGTCCTATACTCTTATTGCCTAACTCAGGGTTAATTGTATCTCGTGTGTATAAATAAAATATACATGTAATATTCTACTACTGTTATAAAGTGTACTAATCTATCGATAGACCCATAGGTTAAAATATAATTAATCGTCATCTAAGCGGCTAAATATCTGCAAAGAATAAATAGGCTATAGCTACTGAATATAGTTATTTATGTGAGCGCTATTTTTTTAGTTAATATATGGTTAGTAATATATGGTTAGTAATACACAGGTACTCTTTACTCTACCTATGATTAGAAGATAATATATCCTTCCACAAAATCTTTAACAAGTTTGATTAACCTTGCATTTGATCCATTCACTTAAAAAATATTCATAACCAGACTTCATCACAAATGAAAGATCCTACCTAAGCTTAATTCCTAAACATCTTATTTCAATGACATTACTAATGATAATAGGCATGCTTATACAAACCCTGTATTTTATTAGTAAATTAGGACACCCGCATTCGCCAGATTGAGCTTAGCGGGTAACACTATGTTTTTAATCTTCGCACTCACAAATACTTAATATTAGTACCGCTACGATTATCGCTGATACCGAAGGCGCAAAAGATCAACAAGATACTAATCTTACCTTCAATCAATCTATAATATTATCTTCTGTGCTTAGTATTATTGTTTGTATCATTGGTTATATCGGTAACGAATTTTACCTCATCTTAATATCACAACATGCTGAAACTATTATAATAGGATTTGCTTACCTACACTGTCTTATTACGGGTATGGCGTTGCAATTTATTATGGTTTCTATCAGCGCTGCGTTACGTGGTATCGGTATTATCAAACCGGCTATGATTATTCAAACCTTACCTATTTTACTAAATATTATTCTGTCATCTATTTTGATTAATTAGCTTAGCTCTAAAAATATATATTGATCTATGATCGCTATATACAATGCTTACCAATAAAACTGAAGTCCGTACAAAGTTATCCCTTTAAAATAGCACAACAATATTTCGCATAATAAGATCACCAACTTAATATAAATGGTGTTAGGTGTTCCTCAAACAGAAACGAAAAAAGTTGAGATGCTATGAACAACCTTAACTTTTTTAGTAGGTATTTTATTTTATGAAGCTTTACTTACAACACCTACTTTAATAGAGGTTTATAATGAAGCCTCATTAAAGAAAACCTTCTAGCTATGCGCTTTTTTTAGCCTGCATTTGACTATTAAGATACTCGTCTAAAGAGCCTTGGAAATCAATCAATTTTTTATCTTTAATATCAATAATACGTGTTGCTAATGATGAAACAAACTCACGGTCATGACTAACAAAAATTAACGTACCTTCAAAATCTTTCAACGCATTATTTAATGCATCAATCGCTTCGATATCCATGTGGTTAGTCGGCTCATCCATGATCAATACATTGATATCAGCCATCATCAACATACCAAATAACAAGCGATTCTTTTCACCACCTGAACAATTACGTGCTTTTTTATTGGCGTCATCGTCAGTAAATAACATACGACCTAACATGCCACGAACACTTAAATCGTTATGACATGGTCTACGCCATTGTGACATCCATTCCATTAGGGTTAGGTCATTATCGAAAAATGAACCACTATCTTGCGGACAGTAACCTACAGAAGCATTTTCAGACCATTTAACAACACCTTCAATGTGCTCTAACTCGCTCATTAAACAACGTAACAAGGTAGTTTTACCGACGCCGTTTTCGCCAATAATCGCTAACTTAGCACCGGCTTCTAGTAATAAGTCACCCTTTTTAAATAATACTTCACCATCAAAACCATGACTCAGGTTTTCAAGCTCTAACGCTTGACGATGCATTTTTTTACCAGGAGAAAAAGCAATCTTGGGGGTAATACGACTAGATGATTTAACATCATCAAGTTTAATTTTATCCATTTTCTTAGCACGAGAACTTGCTTGTTTCGCTTTTGAAGCGTTAGCACCAAAACGGTTAACAAAGTCTTGTAGTTCAGCGATTTCAGCAACTTTTTTATCATTACCCGCTAATAATTGTTCACGTAATAAACCAGACTGCGCTAAGAAGAACTCATAATTACCAGGGTAAACACGTAATTCACCGTAATCAATATCTGCCATATGCGTACATACAGAGTTAAGAAAGTGTCTATCATGGGAAATGATAATCATGGTACATTTACGCTTGTTCAATTCACCTTCTAACCAACTGATGGTATGAATATCCAAGTTGTTGGTCGGCTCATCAAGTAACAAAATGTCTGGGTTAGCAAACAAAGCTTGTGCAAGTAAAACACGTAATTTCCAACCTGGCGCAACTTGCTGCATTGAACCGTAGTGAAAAGATTCTTCAATACCGGCTTCTAATAATATTTCGCCCGCACGACTTTCTGCAGTGTAACCGTCCATTTCTGCAAATTGGCTTTCTAAATCACCAACACGCATACCATCGGCTTCACTCATCTCTGCTTGTGCGTAAATAGCATCTCTTTCTTGTTTTACTTTCCACAAAGGCATATCACCCATGATCACAGTATCAATTACATTGTGTGTTTCAAAAGCGAACTGATCTTGACCCAAAGTACTTACTTTGTTACCTGTGCTAACTGATACATTACCTGAGCTTGGTACTAAGTCGCCACTAAGTATCTTCATAAATGTTGACTTGCCACAGCCATTTGCACCAATCAAACCATAGCGGTGACCGTTGCCAAATTTAGCCGAAATGTTTTCAAATAACGGCTCTGCGCCAAATTGCATTGTGATATTACTTGTTGTGATGATAAGCCTATACTCCGAGCTATAATTGTTTCATGGGTATTTCAAGGCGCGTAGTATATATGATTTGATGGTTTAATGATAATGATAATTAGGCTAATTGTATAAATAGTAAACGAGTAGATGATGATAGATTTTGCGTGATTGTCACCATATTTTATTACTAGGCATAAACTTATTCCTTTTCTAATAAGCCTATGTCTGTTGTACGATTGCTGATATGATATCAGCAGAATCAATATGAACTATACGCCTTTTATAACATTTTATCTATTGGCCTTCATCACATTATACATCAATGCCTATTGATAATATCAAATATCAAATATCCTAGCATTATGGTGTATAAATATATTTAGTTCACTTTATACTGACGTACTATTTATCACTAAATTTTAGTTTTATGTTTATTTTTATTTTTATTTTTATTTTTTCAAATCAAGCATAAATCTCCCTTGATATATGCGTTACACCCTACCTAATGCATACTATATATTATAAGGAAGTATAAGTTATCCTGTGGTCATTACAGCAACTATACCTATTGATGAAACATACAAATTCGATTGTCTGTTATTTTTACCAAGTAAGGCATCCTAAAGTCATACCTAGACTACTCAATTTATAATAAGAACAAGAGTCAATCTTGGCATGATGCACGTATATGTTTCGTTTGCCTACTTGTTGAGTTTGTTGAATTCAATGAAACTTATTACAAATATTCCTCTGATCTTTTCACAGCTTTTGTGGATAAAATTTTCACAGGAACGGTCAACGAAGATGCCACTGACTCGACAGGTCTTCGCTGGTCAAAGAAAAGCATACAAACGGCTAACAAAACTATTTCTTACATCACACAATATTAAGATTGGCTTTGTGCGAACAAAGAAATAGGTAATCGAGAGAACCTTAAGCTGTGGCCGGAGTAACAAGCTACAAAGAAGGATTGAATTAGCTAGCATATTCACATAGACATTCGAACGCATTTCTTGGAGACAAATAGTCACACAAGTCAGCTAAAGAAAAGAATAAACTATCAAGAAATATACGCTACAAATAGGATAACAGAGTCACTGATGATTATGCGCGATTAGAGTTTCGAGATATTTTAATTAACCTGAAAACTAGATTGGGATTGAACTTATTGCCCACCTAACGTTTAGATCTTTCGACTAAAAACGATTTGAAAGTAACAAAGGTGGGCAACATGAATAAACTAATAGATATATATTGTGATGTCGGTGATTTTTGTTATAAATTTTTACCTGTATGGGAAGGTGAATTAATAGCTAATGATGATAAAAGCTAAGGCGTCAGTCGAAATTGTCTACTAGCGAATATATGACTATCGTTATTGCTTTTGATCAATCAAACCATAGATATTTCAAGAACTTTTATATTAGTTTAGTTGCTAAGTATTAGGGAGAGTACTTGCCAAGTCTATTAAGTTACACACGTTTCTAACATAAAATGTCAGCGCTAGTTATTCCGATGTGTGCTTATTTTAAAACCGTGAAGATAAACCCACAAGTATTGCTTTGTAGACTCCACAAGTCTTAAAGTTTGCCATAATATACATATTCCACGTAACAGAGTGTTTGATGGTATTAGCAAACGAGCAAAAGAAACGATGGGTTAGTTTTATGCTTTTAAATTACATTTATTGATTAATCACATTGGTGAAGTTATTTCTGTGAAGATAATACCGCCTTATACTAATGATAGAACACTGACCCCTAATTGTGTAAAACTTAACTGAAAAGTTATATACAGATAAAGGTTATATCGAAAATAAGTTGAGTGAAAAACTATCA
>JBKEHN010000100.1:0-10985 GCA_046710905.1 Colwellia sp. | reverse complement strand
AGGATAGACTGCTTTTTTGCAATATGAGTAAATAATAGCTAGTTAAACATTGCTAGTAACTAGTCAAACATTGCTGAAATAGATTCTTCATTACTTACACGACGAATAGCTTCACTTAACATACCGCTCAATGTTAATTGACGAACCATTTTAAGTGCTTTAATTTCATCAGAAAGCGGAATTGAGTCAGTTACTACAAGTTCATCAATTACAGAGTCTCTAAGATTTTTTGCAGCATTACCTGATAATACCGGGTGAGTCGCATAAGCAATAACACGTTTTGCACCGTGTTCTTTTAATGCTTCCGCAGCTTTAGCTAAAGTACCACCTGTATCAATCATATCGTCTACAATAATACAATCACGGCCTTCGACTTCACCAATAATATGCATAACTTGCGCAACATTAGCTTTAGGGCGACGTTTATCGATAATGGCTAAGTCGGCGTCATCTAATAATTTAGCTACTGCACGAGCACGAACTACACCACCAATATCAGGAGAAACAACTACTGGGTTGTTTAACTCACGGTTTTTCATATCGTCTAATAAGATAGGTGTACCAAAGGCATTATCAACAGGCACATCAAAGAAACCTTGAATTTGCTCTGCGTGTAAATCAACCGTTAATACACGGTCAACACCAACACTTGATAAAAAGTCAGCAACTACTTTTGCAGTAATTGGTACACGAGCACTACGTACGCGTCTGTCTTGGCGAGCATAACCAAAATAAGGAATTACAGCAGTAATACGGCCAGCAGAGGCACGACGCAAAGCGTCTATCATTACAATTAATTCCATTAAGTTATTGTTGGTTGGAGCACAGGTTGATTGAATAATAAAAACGTCAGCACCGCGGACATTTTCGTTTATTTCAACACTAATTTCACCATCACTAAAACTACCGACTTTAGCATCACCCAAAGGCATATATAGGCGGTCAGCAATTTTCTTGGCCAGTTCAGGGGTGGCATTACCCGCAAAAATCTTCATGTCAGGCACTTTCGATTCCTCAGAAATATTTGACATTAATAGTAGGCTCTTTGATTGATAGGCAATCATTGAACAATATACGCTGATCTAACCGTCGCAGCTTCTTTTAGCATAATCTAAAGTTATAAAAGTAGCTGTTCTGGTTAAATGAGCAAATCTTTATAAATATTTACTTGTACAATAATAGCTTAGCTATGACTGAACATAGTGGAGACTTATTCAGTCCCTGCGCAACAAAAGAGCTTATTCCTTTTGGGAGTTTCGCTTGTAATGAATGCGCCTCTTGTTGACTAGAAAACCGCGTAAAAACACACGCACCAGTTCCTGTCATTCTTGAGGGTGCGTATTCTACCAACCAAGCCAGTAACTTGGCAACCTCAGGATAATGTTTAATTACTAAAGTTTGACAATCATTGTGGAAGTTATCATTGATAAAGTCACTGGTCCTAAGGGCTAAAGGGGATAGTCTCTTAGTATTTCTAGGTAGGTCTGTTGCAGTAAAAACTTGCTGTGTTGAGATGCTACATTCAGGTTTAGTAATTAAATACCAATACTCTTGTGGTTCGATAGCGGTAAGTTGATCACCAACACCTTGGGCAAAAGCGGAAAATCCATGAATAAAGATAGGCACATCAGCACCAAGACTCACGCCTAATAGTGCCAGTTCACTCAAGGATAATTGGCATTGCCATAAGGTATTAAGTGCAACCAAAACGGTAGCTGCATTTGATGAGCCTCCACCTAAACCTCCCCCCATAGGCAGTATTTTATTAATACTGATTTTTACACCCAAAGTCGTATTACTTTTATGTTTGAGTAACCGCGCCGCTTTTACAATTAAGTTATCTTCATTATTAACGCCCTCAATAGGCGTTAATAACTTTATCTCAGGTGTTTCGGTAGCGGTTAAAGTGAGTGTGTCGCTGTGGTCAATAAATTGAAAAAGTGTTTCTAAATTGTGATAACCATCGTCGCGTTGCCCAACAATATGGAGAAATAAATTAATTTTAGCTGGTGATGGGAAGTCCATTGCTTTATCGAGAAAAGAGTTTGAGTGAGAAGAGCAAGTCATGTATTAATTCTACTTATATTTTTGTGGGTACAGTTTGTTGATATTTTATTTAATGGTTAATCAACCATTTATTAACAGCAATTTTAATGAGTAAATCATCTTTTCTAATAGAAAATTTAGTCGCTAAACTATAATCATCAATTTGTTGGTAGTTTGCATAACTGACTTGCCATAGTTCATTATTATAATAGCTTGTTAAGGTTTGTGGTAGCCGTGTTATTTTTTGATAGCTAATGTTATCACTTTCTTGATAGGGAACACCTTTAAGCCAAAATGTTAATGCTTGTGTTGGCAATGTTAAGCCAGTAATAGAATGAATAAGGGCTTCGAGTTTTTTACCCTGATATGTCTTTCCATCTACTTGGATTTTATGAATGTTCTTATTCGAATCAAGCTGTAAAACATTAATTCCCAAATATGTAGTTAAGTTGAGCTGTTGAGTGTTATTTTTCTCATTTACTTGCCAGTTTAATGTCGCACTATTGCGTGTTTTTTTTTCAATATAACCAATCTTTCCTATTATTTGCCAATGTTGTAATTGCTGTAGCGAAGAAATTCGTTGCTCTGTCGTTTGTTGAATCAGCTGCTTAGATTCTTTATTCGCTAAAGTACTACAGCCAGACAATACCAAGGTAAATAAGGCTAGGATAAATAAGTAAGGTAAATGTGGAGTAGTTTTAAAAAATGTGTTCATTAAAATTATGACGTTAAATTGATAATGATTGTTATTGGAACATAGCTTTTTAGCCTTTGTAAATAGTATTATTATTTTTAGGGTCTTTTATCACAGAGCATACTTTAATCTCAGGTCTTGGGTTATAATAGCCGTACTGGCTAAAACAAGTTTTATAAAACTTGTTGAAAATGTTTATAAAGTAGGTTTATTACGTGTCTATAGTTGCTGTTGGAATTAATCATAAAACTGCGCCTGTTGCAGTGAGAGAGAAAATATCTTTTAATCCAGATAAGCTTTCTATTGCCTTACAAGAAATGCTTAGTGCAGTACAGTGCCGTGAAGTTGCTATTCTTTCTACCTGTAATAGAACGGAATTATACCTTATACAAGACGGTGACTTCGATGTTACTCAGCAACGCCTTGTCCAATGGTTAGAAAATTACCATAACGTACCCGCCTCAACTATTTTACCTAGTATGTATTGGCATAAAGATCAGCAAGCCGTTAATCATATGATGCGAGTCGCATGTGGTTTAGATTCTCTTGTTTTAGGTGAGCCACAAATCTTGGGTCAAATGAAACAAGCATATAGCCAAGCTAAAGCTGCGGGCTCTATGTCTTTAGTTATGGACCGATTATTCCAGCGTACCTTTGGCGTAGCAAAACAAGTTCGTACAGAAACAGAAATTGGCGCTAGTGCGGTATCTGTTGCTTTTGCTTCGGTAAATTTAGCTAAACATATTTTTGGTAGTCTTGAAAAAACTAAAGTATTACTTGTTGGTGCAGGTGAAACTATTGAGTTAGTGGCCAAACATTTATATGAAAATAATGTAGGTAAAATGACTGTCGCTAACAGAACGTTGGCACGTGCTGAGAATATGGCGAAAAAAATTGGCGCTGATGTTATTACCTTAGCGCAAATACCTGAGCATATGTGTAATGCTGATATTGTCATTAGCTCTACAGGCTCTACTTTACCTATTATAGGTAAAGGCATGGTTGAACAAGCTTTGGCATCGCGTAAGCACCAACCTATTTTTATGGTTGATCTTGCTGTCCCACGCGATATTGAAGAGCAAGTTTCAGAGCTTGATGATGTGTTTTTATATACCGTTGATGATCTACAAAGTATTATTGCTAAAAATATGGACAATCGACGTAAAGCGGCAGTTGAAGCTGAAAGTATTGTGAATAGCCAGTCTGATAACTTTATGGCATGGTTACGTGGTTTAAATACGCAAGACACCGTTATTAGCTATCGTAAGCAATGTTTAGATAATCGTGATGTCTTACTGGAAAAAGCATTTATTCAATTAAAAAGTGGTAAAAACTCAGAGGCTGTTTTAGCCGAACTTGCGACCAAACTTACTAATAAATTTATGCATGCTCCAACGAGTGCTCTCCAGTCTGCTGCCCAAGGTGGTGAACTTGATAAACTACTTTATTTACGCGATATCTTTAATATTGACCCACAAGATTAATACTTTTATTTAAGTCTTTATCTAGTCTGAGGCTATTACGTTTTGACTGTAACTCATTGTCAGTAAGTGTTCGACAGTCGTCACAAAAGTGAGATGATTTCTCTCTAGTGTTATCGTTTTAGTTATTTTATTAATAAGTGATTATTTTCAACCGGCCTAATTATTTACTTTTTATCTAAATAGTCAGCTATCGCTTAATCAAACTAGTTATTTTTTTAAATTTATTCTCATTGAATTCTATAACCTTAATTAATTTAATTGCTATTACTGTGTTAGAATGACCGAAATTTATTTTTTCTCATCTAAGATATAAGAATATTCCCAATGAAATCATCAGTTTATCAAAAGCTTGAAGTGCTAGTTGAGCGCTTTGAAGAAGTGCAGGCATTATTATCCGATCCTGTGACTATTAGCGACCAAGAAAAGTTTCGTGCTTTATCTAAAGAATTTAAGCAGCTTGATGCAGTGACTTCAGTTTTTAATAATTATAAAAGTGCTGAAGATGATTTTTCTACCGCGGAAATGATGCTTAAAGATGAAGATCCTGATATGCGCGAAATGGCACAGGAAGAATACAAAGACGCGAAAAAAGCCGTTACCGATATTGCTGATGAATTACAAATTTTATTGCTACCGCGTGATCCTAACGATGATAATAACTGCTTTGTTGAAATTCGTGCTGGAGCTGGTGGTGATGAAGCCGCTATATTTGCTGGTGATTTATTCAGAATGTATAGTCGTTATTCAGAAAAGAAAGGCTGGAAAATTGAAGTAATGAACACCAATGAAAGTGAGCAGGGTGGTTATAAAGAACTGATCATGAAAATCAATGGAGAAGGCGTTTACGGTCATATGAAATTTGAGTCAGGTGGTCACCGTGTACAACGCGTGCCAGCGACTGAATCTCAAGGTAGAGTACATACTTCGGCTTGTACAGTGGTTGTTATGCCTGAAATTCCTGAAGCAGATGCGATTGAAATTAACAAGGCTGACTTAAAAGTTGATACGTTCCGTGCATCAGGCGCAGGTGGTCAACACGTTAACAAAACAGATTCAGCAATTCGTATTACCCATATACCGTCAGGTGTTGTGGTTGAGTGTCAAGAACAACGCTCACAGCATAAAAACAGAGCGCAAGCGATGTCAGTACTCCAAGCTCGTCTTCAACAAGCTGAAGATGAAAAGCGTCGTAGTGAAGAAGAATCATCACGTCGTAACCTTGTTGCTAGTGGTGATCGTTCGGAGCGAATTCGTACTTATAACTTCCCACAAGGCCGCATGAGTGATCACCGTATTAACCTGACTTTATATCGTTTAAATGAAATTATGGAAGGTAGTTTACAATTGGTGATGGAACCGATAATGCAAGAAAACCAAGCCGATTTATTAGCTGAATTAGCCGAACAACATTAATCGTAGTGTTGTCAGTAATGCCAGTGCAAAATACCACTATAGCCGCTTGTATAGCAGATGGTCAGGAGCAATTAACGTCCTGTTCTGATAGTGCTAAACTCGATACACAAATTTTATTAGGCTTTGTGCTTGACAAAGATCGCACTTACTTACTTACTTGGCCCGAACAAGAGCTAACTAAGCAAACGGTTCAAGAATTTCTTACTTTATTACAAAGACGAATACTTGGTGAACCGATAGCCTATATTGTTGGAGTACAAGAATTCTGGTCGCTATCTTTTCGGGTATCCCCTGCAACACTTATCCCACGCCCAGACACCGAGGTTTTGGTTGAACTCGTGCTTGAAAATTTTGGTAAAGACGATAGCTTACATTGTTTAGATCTTGGTACGGGAACCGGTGCTATTGCATTAGCACTTGCATCAGAGCAACCAAACTGGCAAATTGATGCTGTTGATTTTAATATCGATGCGGTCAAACTAGCACAACAAAATGCAAAAGCTTTACAATTGACGCAGGTGAATATTTTTCACAGTGATTGGTTTAGTGCGGTTAATCATTATAAGTTTGACGTGATTGTTTCTAATCCTCCTTATATCGATGTATTAGATGAAAATCTAACACAAGGAGATGTACGTTTTGAACCTGACTCTGCCTTAGTTGCCGATGAAAATGGGCTTGGCGATATTAAACATATAGCGCAGCAAGCAAAAAATTATCTCACTTCTCAAGGTGCTCTTTTTTTTGAACATGGTTTTGAGCAAGGTGAAGCGGTTCGAAATATCTTAATCGACTTAAGTTATAATAATGTACAAACAGTGAGAGATTTTAACGGTCATGAGCGTATTACTTGGGCAAAATTGTAAGTTAGTTAGTACTTATTTTAAGCTTAATCTTTGATTCTCATTATAGGGTCACACTTTAAAACGTTTTGATAACGTAAAGTCGCCACACTACTGGCAAAATAAGTTATACACCCATTGAATTAATTAACTTTATCGAAGGTAAAAAGGCAGAGCTTTGAAACATTTACATATCAGTCTTGCAACATTAAGTATCAGCCCCTTTACCTACCGTTTTATTTTAACGTTAATGGCATCGAAAAATCTTGATCGTAAATGGTTAAAGATAAGCCCTCACGTTATTGATATTTTTACTTATTGTGGGTATATCGCTCGCTGTATAGCTTCATATAAATCCGATAGAGCAATTATAGCTAGCTGAAAATTTTTTAGCTTTATTTGCTTATATTTTTACTGGTTATTATACCTTGAAAGTAGCGTATAATAAGCCAAGGCAAATACTTGGTTATTTAGGTGCTATAGATTGGATGATGTTAATAGAACGTTGAGCAATAATTCGCGACGCGATGTTCTTCAGCTAAAAACTAGATAACTATTTTTGATCAACGCAACAAGTAACAAATGGAGTCATTTAAATACACTACTATGAATGAATTATTTTTATCAGAATTAAAGTCAGTCGATAAAGATTTACTGCAAAAACTCATTTTACTTGAAGAACATATTTTTTCAGATAGTGTGCTAAACACTAGAGAGACAGATGCCTCCTTAGACAGTTTAGAGACAATTATCAGTCAATGTGTTGCTATGATTAGTGAGATTGAATCGCCATTAGAAAAAGCAGAGGTTTTACTTAATGAGCTGTACTTCCAACACTTGTTTATAGACCGATATCAGACTCGTTGGCCTATTTCTGCTTACCAAGTAGGAAAAGGTTTAAACCAACGTGCTATGTCGCCTATTATTAAGGCGGCTTTGGTTACAGAAATCATTACTGCTTGTGGATTTGAAACCGATTTAGTGTTTATTCCAAACAAAATTATGGTGCGTTTATGTTGTGATGAACAGTATGCGATTATCTTTGATGCAGTAACAGGCGAATCGCTTGATTGGGCAGAATTAGATATACGTTTAGATGAGCTGGAAGGCGATCCAACAGAACACGATTTACAAGCTATTGATGATAATGTCGCTCTAGTTGAACATTTGTCGGCACTGAAAAATATTTTGATTCATGAACAGGTATTCGATAAGGCGCTCACTTGTGTTGATGTTATCTTGTCACTAACGCCTGATGATCCATTGCAACGAAGAGATCGTGGTTTTTTACTACACCAACTTGACTGTTTTAAAGTAGCTGTCGATGATTATCGCTATTTCGTTGAGCAATGTCCTAAAGATCCAGCGGCAAAAATATTAAAAATTCAACTTGAAAATATTGATATTGGTACTAACGTCCTTCATTAAATTATTTTCATTTATCAAAAATAAAAAAAGAGATAAAAGTTCACATGATGCAAGAAAATATTGTAGCGAGTGCGCCACTCATTACCAATGATGCTGTGGTATTAGGGCTGTTAGCACTTATCCTAGGTTTCGTTTTTTATACTTCAACAAGTAAGCATACGGTTTGCCAAAAATTTTATAAATATGTCCCCGCTTTATTAATGTGCTATTTATTACCTTCTTTCTTAAATACTTTCGGTATTGTTAGTGCCGAGGTTAGCCAAGTTGATGAAGTTGCGAAATATTTTCTTCTTCCTGCTTGTTTAGTACTGTTAACGTTAAGTATCGATGTGAAAGCTATTGTAGGCCTTGGTAGCAAAGCTATTATTATGTTTTTAACAGGTACTGTTGGTGTGGTCATCGGTGGGCCAATAGCCTTGCTAATTGTCTCTGCTATTTGGCCTGAACTTATCGGCGTTACTGGTCCAGAAGCGGTATGGCGTGGTATGGCCGCTCTTGCTGGTAGCTGGATTGGTGGTGGCGCTAATATGTTAGCGATGAAAGAAATATTTGAAGCTGATGGTAAAATATTTACCATTATGGTCACGGTAGATATTGTTGTGGCTAATATTTGGATGGCAGTATTACTTTATATTGCTGCAAACCATAAAGCTATTGATGCTAAAAGTGGTGCAGATACTTCAGGTATTGATAAATTAATTGCTGATGTTGAAGCTTTTGACAAAGAGCATAAACGCACGCCAGAGTTGAAAGACTTTATGCTTATTATTGCTATTGCTTTTGGTGCCGCTGGTTTTGCTCATTTTGCTGCTGACATACTGGTACCCTTTTTCCAACAAAATTTCCCAGATCTAAAAAAATTCAGCTTACACAGTAAGTTATTTTGGATTATCGTTTTAGTTACTTCTATTGGCTTGGCTTTATCGTTTACTAAAGTTAGACAACTTGAATCTGTTGGCGCTTCTAAAGTTGGTAGTAGTTTCTTATATATTCTTGTGGCAACTATTGGCTTGCACATGGATATTACGCAAATAGCAGAAGCGCCAAAGTATGTGGTGATTGGTTTAATTTGGATGGCAATACACGTCGCTTTATTATTTGCTGTTGGTCGATTTATTAAAGCGCCAATCTTTTATTTAGCTGTCGGGAGTAAAGCAAATATTGGTGGCGCGGCATCGGCACCGGTTATTGCCTCTGCATTTCATCCATCATTAGCGCCAGTTGGTGTATTACTTGCCGTACTAGGTTATGCACTAGGCACATACATGGCTTGGATGTGTGGACAGTTACTTCGTATTATTGGTAGTTAACCTGTTATTTTGCGAGTAAAGCTTCATCTTGTTGCTGTATAAACCAACTTATGCGTCAAAAGTACTCATTGATAGTCATCAACTCCGTGCTTTTTTTCTTTAACTTGATTTATACAGCTTAAAGCTGAAGCATTACTTAGACTCACTTTTAGCACTTTATATTAAATATGTCTTTGGTGCTGTGTTAGGAATTAAATTATGACAATTAAATCAGTTTCAGTTAAAGGCATTGAAGTTGCTAATGATCAGCCATTCGTATTATTCGGTGGTATGAACGTACTTGAGTCACGTGATCTTGCTATGAAGATAGCTGAGCATTATGTTGAAGTGACTCAAAAGCTTGGTATCCCTTATGTATTTAAGGCGTCATTTGATAAAGCTAACCGCTCTTCGGTTAATTCTTACAGAGGTCCAGGTTTAGATGAAGGTTTGAAAATTTTTGAAGAAATTAAATCGACGTTTAATGTACCGATTATTACTGACGTGCATGAATCATATCAAGCACAACCGGTTAGTGAAGTTGTTGATGTTATTCAGTTACCGGCATTTTTAGCCCGACAAACTGACCTAGTAGTTGCCATGGCTAAGACAGGTGCTGTTATTAATGTTAAAAAGCCACAGTTTCTTGCTGCACATGAAATGAAACACATTATTACTAAATTTTCGGAAGCAGGAAATGAGAATATTATTTTATGTGAACGAGGTAGCTGTTATGGCTATAACAACTTAGTTGTTGATATGTTAGCAATGGACGAAATGAAAAATTACGCCCCTGTTATTTTTGATGCGACGCACGCCTTACAAAAACCGGGTGGGCGTAGCGATAGTGCTGATGGTCGTCGTGCTCAGGCTGCGCAATTAGCCCGTAGTGGTATGGCAATAGGAATAGCGGGTTTATTCATTGAAGCGCATCCTGATCCTTCTGCCGCTAAATGCGATGGTCCATGTGCATTACCATTGGATAAATTAGGGCCTTACTTAATGCAAATGAAGGCGCTAGATGATTTAGTGAAAGGTTTTACGCCACTTATTACCGATTAGAGTTGACCCTGTGCAGTGTTCTCTGAGCTTACTCATGACTTTGACAAGCAATAAGTTAGTGATAATTTAAGCAATCAAAAAGGTGTCCTAGGACACCTTTTTTTATTTGTGATCTTAATCGCTAAGACCTTACTTCAGTAAATGTGCGAGCATTTTGAAATATGTTAGCATGCTGGTTAAAATGAACCAGCATGTTGATGATTCTGTCTATTGATAATCACCGTGGTTAGCATTGCTTTATCTTAGTGTAGTCCAATTTAACTATTCGGCAATTAAACTTGCTTTAGTTAAGATAATAGACATATTTTGATTAGCTGTTTGCTTTTTTTTAACAAGGCCAAAGTCTGTTGGCTGTGGTGTAAACATAACTTTAACTGGCGCTAAAGAAATCTTTAGGCTGTTATGTGCAGCAGTAGTAAGTTGAGTTTGATTGACTGGCTCAGCCTTAACAAGTGCTGTTTTTGGTACGGCAGCAGCTGCTACAGTGCTAAAAAGTGTGGTGACTAATATTGCAACAAGCAAGTTATTTTTTTTAATGTATAGTTTCATGTTTTTGTCCTGTATATGACCTAATAATAATTTGTGTACTTCCTTATAGATATATTAGGACCTTTTCTCGCGCTGGTTTTACTCTTCAAAATAAAGCGTGTGGGTTGGGAGCACACGCTATATCTGAGTTTTATAAAACGTTGAGATGATGTCCTTCATCTACGGTAAGAATAATACG
>JBKEHN010000099.1:0-11221 GCA_046710905.1 Colwellia sp. | reverse complement strand
CTTAAAGAACGGCTGATTCTCAACTTAATACCCCTTGAATTTATCTTCACTATCGCGTGTTAATAATTATCTCCTACATTTTGCATACGTATTCATACGTAATTAATTAGTACGATTTTATAACCTTGTATGACTATTTATCGATATGAATAGTCCACTAGAACTTCGATATTAATAGGCTGCAGGCTTTTTTTGAGTATTATTTTATCAATTTATCTACTTCTTATTAAGAACCGTGTGATTTTACCTATTTTTGAATACGTATGCAGAGTATATCTAAAGAAAAATTAGCCCTTTATATTGTGGAAATAAATATAAAACAACGTCAGTTAGAAAACTGATAATAATAATATTTCAAGGATGAATACGAGGGGAAAATTTATGCGTACATTTCAACCGAGTAAGCTCTCAATAGCCTTACTTGCCTGTGGTTTTATGGTGTCTTCTGGCGGGCTTTATGCTCAAGAAGCGCTGGAGTCTGCACCAGAGCCAGATAACGTTGTCGCAAAAACTAATGCCGAACAAGTGGTTGATGAAGTCGAGGTGATTGAAGTAACTGGTTTTAGACGTTCGCTGATTAAATCTATCAATCAGAAACGTTTTGCCGATACGGTATCAGAGCAAATAACCGCTGATGACCTCGGTGCACTACCTGACGTGTCAATGGCAGACGCGTTAACCCGTTTACCAGGTATCTCTGCGGTAAGAACTGGTGGGCAAGCGGCTGAAATTAATATTCGTGGTATGTCAGGTGGTTTTGTATCGACAACCTTAAATGGTCGCGAGCAAGTATCTACCAGCGGTCAGCGTAGCGTTGAATTTGACCAATATCCCTCAGAGCTGATTTCACAAGCCTCAGTATTTAAATCACCGAAAGTATCACTTATCGAAGGTGGCGTAGCAGGTACGGTTGAATTAAAAACAGCCAGCCCGTTAAAAAATGAAGATCAACATTCGTTCAATGTAAATGCCCGTGGCATGTATAACGATTTAGCTAGTGATGTTCCTGATGCTACCTCAACAGGCCATCGTTTTAGTGTTTCATACCAAGGTAAATTTGCTGATGATACCTTTGCTGTTGCACTTGGA
Organism: Colwellia sp.; assembly: GCA_046710905.1. Classification (GTDB taxonomy): domain Bacteria; phylum Pseudomonadota; class Gammaproteobacteria; order Enterobacterales; family Alteromonadaceae; genus Colwellia. The sequence continues at coordinate 10,132 of JBKEHN010000099.1, read as the reverse complement.
TATGCGCGCTTATTTCAACCCACTGCGACCACACAGTTTGTTGGCCTTAATTACAGTAAATTAAGAGATGTAGACGGCTTAGCTGACGATACCAATGGACCAATTAAAGAAGAGGGTATTCATCTCGCTAAAGAATATGTTAGTGAAGGTTTTGAGCTACAACACAAAGGAGGTGAAGAAACCCGTGATGGTTTTGTTACTACCCTTGAATGGCAGCCCGTTGCAAATTTTACCCTCAAATTTGATAGCTTTTATTCCAAGTTTGATTCAGAAGAATTCGCCCGTGGTTATCGGGTAAAATTTGATGGTAGCCAAGCGGCGATTGGTAATGCGACGATTATCGACAACTCGGTAGTAGGCGGTACGTTTAATAGAACCTCTAATAGTTCAACACGTGTCGAAGTGGTTAATGATGACAATAGCGATTCTGATGAAGTACAAAGCTTTGGCTTAAATGCTGATTGGCAAGTTACTGACAACTTTAATATGGCGGTAGATTTATCGTATTCATCAGCGACAAGTGATTTTAGAAACGGGTTAATTTGGTCGCTGGTTGCTGATGACGCGAATGCCGCAGTACCAGATTTTGATAAGAACGTATCAGTTAACTACTTATTAAATGGCTTAGACCTACCTGATGTTAGTTTAAATCAAGCCGATGCGTTAACTGATTTAAACCGTGTCATGGTAACCAAATACGGTATTTATCCTTATGTGAATTCAGATGAAGTTATTGCGGCACGTGTTGATTTTGAGTACACCCTTGATACTGATTACATCTCATCGGTAGAGGTTGGTGCGCGTTATTCTGAAAGAGAATACAGCAACGACCGTTCAGTTTTTGAATTTGGTAGTGACAGTGGTTTTAGTTTGAAAGAGCAAGCATTAAATATCACTGACGATATGGCAACAGTCGTTGACTGGCAGGGCGATTTCGCTGCTTATCCAAGCTATTTATCGCTTGATCAAGACAAAGTGCTTAATGCTTGGTTTCCTGAAGGCGTACCTCAACCTGTTCAAACCTGGGGTAGTACTGCCAGCGGCGTTATTAATGGTGATACATTAGGTAAAGATACCGCTTGGACCATGAAAGAAAGTGGTCAAGTATTTGAAGATATTTTCGCGGCCTATGTCATGGCAAATATTGACATGGAAATTGGCAATATTCCAGTAACAGGTAACTTTGGTGTTCGTGTTGTGAGAACTAAGCAAGCGTCAACTTCGTTACAAGATGTTGGTGAAACTACGGTAAAAGATGCTTACGGACAAGATGCTGTTGATGAAGATGGTAATGTTATTGTACGAGCAAATACTGAATTAGGCGCACAGTTTATTACTGATGACGCAGGGCTAGTTAATCAAAAGTATGCAGCGGGTATTATCACTAATACTTATACTGATTATTTACCTCAAATGAATATAAACTTTCATATAACCCAAGATGACCAAATACGTTTCGCTGCCGCTAAAGTGATGAGTCGTCCTAATATTGACCGACTAGCTTCTAACAGTAGTGTCAATATTAATAAGGTGACAACTGACAGTGGTACGTATGCTGAAATCAGTGGTAATGCTAAAAACAGTCCTAATTTAAAGCCATTTTATGCCAATCAATATGACCTTTCCTATGAACGGTACTTTACCAAATCTGATGGTAACTTTGTTTTTGCACTATTTTATAAAGACATAGAATCGGCAGGTATTGTTACGCAAACCATCAGTGAATATGACTTCGAGGGTAATGGTTTAATCGTACCAGACGAATATATTGACCCGTTAAGTGGTGTGCCATTAGAGATTCGTAACGGTAATTTTGAAACGGCGTTCAACGATGATAAAGGTGGTTATATAAAAGGACTTGAAGTGAGTTATACCCAAGTCTTTTCATTCTTACCTGATTTCTGGTCTGGCTTAGGTCTTACGACAAGTTACTCACATACTAAAAGTGAGATCCAACAAATTTCACAATTAGGACAACAAGATTTACCTATTTCATTGCCAGGTTTATCTGAAAATGTTTTACAAACTACGCTTTTTTGGGGCTATCAAGGTTTTGAAACACGTATCAGTGCGCGTTATAGAGATGAATTTGTGTCGGAGCAAGTTGCTGTAGAGGCACAAACCGTTAATTACGATGATGAATTGGTGATTGATTATCAGGCTTCTTATCAAGTTACTGAAAATTTAGGCATGGTTTTTCAGGTCAACAACTTAACAGATGAACCGACTAAAAGTTACTTTGGCGTACAAAGCCAAACAGGTACCATTCAGTACTTTGGTCGTCAATTGTTTTTAGGTATGACCTACGCGTTATAGCGCTAGTTAGAGTGAGTTATTAACCAGGATTTATTAAAAATGAATAAAATCAACTATTTAAATAAAAACAATCTAACAATTTACGTCTTTATTTCGCAGTCTATTTCGGCATTAAGTGCGGCATTAAGTGCGGTGTTAAATTTGGTACTAATTTCTGTATTAACTCGCCAATTATATATTTGGAGTAAAAGTTATGTTTAGTCAAAAATCGGTGTTAAGAATTATAGTCTTAGCATCTGTATCAATAGTACTTGCTGCATGTGGAGGCTCTGAGTCTACCGAACCAGGTGAAGTACTCATTAGTTGTGATGTACCAATGGTTTCCGATGCTGCTGGCACAAGTTGTGTTGCGCCAGAGCCTATTGAATGTCCGGTGCCAACAGTGCCAGATGTATTAAATGAAAGCTGTGTTGTTGGTATTGACCCTGCGGCACCTAAACCAACAATTTTTGCTGGCGAAAATCAGGCGTTGTTGTTTTATAACCGTGTAGACGGTGAGTATAACGACTACAAAATGCATAATTGGAACAGTGATGAATGTGACGCTTATGCTGATGATTCATTAGCGCCTTCTTGGGATAATGGCTTAACACATACGGGTGTTGATCCGGTATACGGCGCGTATTGGTTAGTAAACCTTAAAGAAGATCACAACGCATGTGGTCATATGATTATTCATAAAGGTACTGATGACGCAGGAAAAGAATTTGGTGGTGGTGACTTTAAAATGCCACTGTTTCAAGATGATCAAACATACCAACGTATGAATTTTACCTTTTCAGGTGTCGCGTCTATTTTTGAATACCCTGTTGTTTCATTGGGTAAGCAACCATTAGCGATAACTGATTTTGCCGCGCATTGGATTGATAGTAATACCTTTGTATGGAATGTAAATTTTGAGCAGGTAACCTCGGTAAAATTACACCATTCAGCGACTGCTAATATTGGTGCTAGTGAAGATAATAAAGACGTTATTACTGGAACTGTTGTTGAATTAATCGAAGTTGATTTAACCGCCGAACAAAAAGTAGCTGCGCCTTTAGTTGCTGACTGGCCTGGGTTTTCAGCCAGTTGGACTGTTGAAGAAGCAAAAGCTATCACTAAAAATCAATCGGTTTTAGTTGGTTATAACGCAGAAGGGGTCGCGGTTACTGCCACTTATGTTCAAGCAGACTTAGTGCTAGATGATCTTTACACCAAAGGCGAAATGGATGCTGATGAAGCAACATTAGGTGTTGTTTATAATAACGGTACTATTAACGTTTCGGTGTGGTCACCAACAGCGCAAAGCCTTAAACTAAATATTTATGACGCGAACAAAGACATGGTTTCAAGCCATGATATGACCGAAGATTCAATGACAGGTATTTGGAGTTATACGGGTGATGCAAGTCTTGACCGTCAATTTTATCGTTTAGCGTTAACGATTTATCATCCACAAAATAAAGCCATTGAAGAAATAGAAAGCACAGACCCTTACTCGTTAAGTTTATCAACCAATGGTGAGTATTCTCAGTTTGTTAATTTATCTGATCAAGATTTACAGCCTGAAGGTTGGGATGGTCACTTAGTTTCTACCATTGAAAACTATGAAGATGCGGTAATTTATGAAGGGCATATTCGTGATTTTAGTGTACTTGATGAAAGTACTACTGCTGAAAATAGAGGTAAGTTCTTAGCGTTTACTGAAATTGACTCTGCACCTATGCAGCATTTACAAAAGTTAGTCGCTAACGGTTTAACGCATTTTCATATGTTGCCGGTTAATGATATAGCGACTATTGATGAAGATGCTAACAATATTATCGATTTAGATAGTACGGTTTTAGCATTGTGTAAAGTAAACGTTAAAGCACCGCCTTGTTATCAAGGTCTTGATGAGCAAACATTGCGTACTGTTTTTCAAAGTTACTCTCCTTTTTCAAACGATACGGCATTACTAACAGACGCTATGCGTGATACGGATAGCTTCAACTGGGGTTATGATCCTAAACATTTTAATGTGCCAGATGGTATTTATGCGTCAAATCCAGATGGTGTAAGCCGAATTAAAGAAATGCGCGCGATGATTAAATCATTGCATGATATAGGCTTACGTGTAGTTTTAGATGTTGTTTATAATCATACTAATTCATCGGGTTTATGGGATAACTCGGTACTTGATAAACTTGTACCAGGTTACTATCACAGCCGTGATGTGACTACTGGCGCCGTTCTAAATAGTACCTGTTGTAGTGATACTGCGCTTGAACATCGTATGATGGACAAGTTGATGGTTGACTCGTTGAAGCAGTGGACTGAGCAATATCAGTTCGATGGATTTCGTTTCGATATCATGAGCCAAGGCTCTAAAACACAAATGTTAGCTGCGCGTGATGCTATTAAAGCCATTGACCCGGATAATCATTTTTATGGTGAGGGCTGGTACAAAGATTCTCGCGGTTTTGAACGTGCAGACCAAGAGAATATGGCAGGTACTGAAATGGCGACTTATAACGATCGACTTCGTGATGGTGTTCGTAACGCGACTTTATTTAACAACGACAGTGATTCAGATTATCCATTCGAGCAACAAGACATTGTTAAATTTGGTATGGCGGGTACGTTAACTGACTATGTATTAAAAACCTTTAAGGGTACTGACGTACTTGGCAGCGCATCGGGAATGTATGCTAAAGACCCTGCAGATATTATCAATTATGTTTCAAAGCATGATAACGAAACCTTGTGGGATAACTTACAGTTTAAGTTAAAGCCTGAAATGGATAATAGCGAACGTGTGCGCGCACAAAACATTTCTCAAGCAATTATATTGTTATCGCAAGGTATTCCATTTTTACAAATGGGTGGTGACTTCCTTCGCTCTAAGTCGCTAGACCGAAATACCTATGACGCAGGTGATTGGTATAACGTTGTTGATTTCACTTTTGAGTTAAATAACTGGAATAAAGGTTTACCACTAGATAAAGGTGGTCGAACTGAGTCTGAATTAGTTTCTTTAGCGGCGAGTTCATCAAGTACTGTGGCCCTGACGGATATACTATTTGCATCAAATGTGTTCAATGAATTTTTATCAATTCGTTCAAACAGCCCGTTATTTAGATTAACCACAGCAACAGATATTATTGACCGCGTTGGTTTTCATAATATTGGTAAAAATCAAACCCAAGGTTTGATTGTGATGAGTATAGATGATGGTACAAATCTTCCTGATATTGACCCAAATTACGACGCACTACTAGTTGTGGTAAATGGAACTAATAGTGAGCACACACATACTATTACGTCAGCAAGTGGTTTTATCTTACACCCTTTGTTAGCTGCTTCAGTTGATAGCACCGTTGCTAGCGCAAGCTTTGCGCAAGGTACCGATGAAGGCAGCTTTACTGTTCCTGCGTTAACTACCGCTGTTTTTGTTAAAGTTCAGGGCGAATCACCAGCTGTAGGACTTTCAGCTTATGCTACTGCCGGCGCACCAGATGTTGTACCTTATGGCGATACTGTTGCTTACGTGCGTGGTGATATGAATGGTTGGAATCCTGATGATGCCTTCAGTTATATTGGCGAGGGTGTCTACCAAGCTAAAATCACCCTTGTTGCTGGTACTTATGGTTTTAAGGTGGCAGATTTTGATTGGTCATCAAGCATTAACTTAGGTGCACCGGAAACTGGTAGTGATGTATTAGAAGATCAAAGCTTTAGTTTATTACCAGGCAGTAATGATAATTTAAGTATTAGCATTGCCGTTGACGGGACTTACTTCTTTACCCTTGATGCCTCTAATATCAGCGCACCGACTTTATTGGTAGAAAATGAAGAACCGTTTGTTGGCATACCGGTGTTTATTCGTGGTGACATGAATGGCTGGAGTGAAGATAACCAACTTATTTATATTGGTAATGGTAAGTATCAAACCACTATAACCATTAGTGCTGCAACACCTAACTTCAAAATAGCCTCTGCTGATTGGGATACCGTGAATATGGGCGCTCCTGCTGATGATATGGAAATAACAGAAGGTGAAAATCAATTATTGTTATCGGCTAGTAATGATAACTTCACTATGACTTTTGCTGCAGACGGAGAATATACTTTTGTATTCGACGCTTCTAATTTAGCTGAAGCGACATTGAGTATTTATGCGGCTGAAATGTTTGCTGCTACCCCAGTATTTATCCGTGGTGATATGAACAGTTGGGGTGAAGTTGATGTACTTGGTTATGATGGCTCAAGTAGTTATTCTGTCGAGATAAATCTAACTGCCGGGGATTATGGATTTAAAGTAGCTTCAGCTGATTGGTCAACAGTTAATTTAGGTGCGCCAGCAGAGACTAACCTTGTTAGCCTAGATTTACCATTAACATTAGTGCAAGACTCACAAGATAATTTGAGCGTAACTATTGTAGATGATGGCGTTTATATCGTTACTATTGCAGGACCTAACCCGACAACGCCAACGATAAGCATCAGTAAAAAACTATAATGATTAGTCTAGATTAAAGTATAATTTAAGGTGTTAGTTTAAAAGCTCTCTACTTGGTAGAGAGCTTTTTTTATCGGTGAAATCTAACTTATACCCGTAATTGAAATCGCTTTAACATTTCTTGTAATTGTATGGCTTGATGAGACAATTGCTCGGCTGCAGCCGCGCTACCCTGAGCAGCATCGTTATTTTGTTGAGTCACTGAATCTATTTCTGCCACGCCATCATTTATTACATTTGCACCAGTAGCTTGTTCACGACTCGCTTCAGCAATTGACTCAACTAATTCAGATGCTTGACGAATACTTTCAAAAACACCTTTTAAGCTTTCTGATGTTTGCAATGCAATGGCAGTACCCACTTTAGTTTTTTCAACGGCGCCATATATCAACTGTGATGTTTCAGCAGCGGCTTGAGTACTTCTCGCAGCTAAGTTACGAACTTCATCAGCTACCACCGCAAAACCACGGCCTTGCTCACCTGCTCTAGCAGCTTCAATGGCAGCATTTAATGCCAGTAAGTTAGTTTGAGCGGCAATGTCATCAATGGTATTAATGAACTGAGAAATACTTTGGCTCGAAGCGGAAATATCCTCCATAGCAATAATCATTTCTGCCATTTGTTCACTACCTATCTTAGTCTCTTTTTGTGCCGTTAAGGTGAGATTTTTCGCTTGAGTGGCATTGTCTGCATTGACATTTATTTGCGTAGATAATTGATTCAATGATGACGAAATATTTTCGAGACTGGTAGCCTGACTTGATGCACCTTCAGATAATGCATTACTGCCAGAAGACACACTGCCACTGGCATCGGCTATTTCGATACTTGCTTGTTGTGTTTGTCCTAACACATCATTGAGGTTTGTGATCATGTCTTGAAAAGCAATACCTAAAGTATCTTCTTTAGAAGTAAGCTTTACATTAAGTGCAAGATTACCAGAAGCAATTTGTTGAGCCAAATAGGTTTTATCCTGTAAATTTGCAACCATACTTTTCATTTCGGCATATATACCTTCGTCAGCTTGGTCCTTGTTAAATTCTATAGATAAATCACCTAAAGCAACTTGTTTTACTATTTGAGCAATATCATTAGGCTCTCCACCTAATAAACCCATGACATGGCGGGTTAACCTAAAAGCAACAAAAAGACCTAACAAAATAGCAACGAGTGTACCAAATAGAGTATAATTAACTAGCATATCCTCGGTACTAGTTAATTCATCACTTCTTACCATCATTAAACTACTTTCCCTTTCTTTAAATAGTTTAATTTGCGATCTAAACTTGTCAAAATAGAGCTTACCCTTTGCTCCGCCAACTAACTCAGCCATATCATCCATGGTTTTAGAATCACCGACTTGGCGTCGTAATTTAATTTGGCTAATAACCACTAAATTAATCCAGTCATCTATGGTTACTTTACTCTCGGCGAGAAGTGAAACCTGTACAGGGTTATCTGATACGGTTTTAGATAGTTCATCAATAAGCTGATAAAAAGTTATTTTACCTTGCTTGTAAGGATCGAGGAATTCCTCTTTCCCTGCGAGTAAATAACCTCGCATCCCCGTTTCCATATCAACAGCTGCAGCTTCAAGGCTACTCGCTTTGGCTAATACTCTATAAGTGTGTTCGACCCAACCAATATTAACTGTCAGTGATTTAACACTAACGAATACCATAATAGCGATGATAGTCATCAAAGATAAAATCATTGCATAACCCGCAAGTAATTTAGTTTTAAAATTTAAATTATCAAACATACTTTAATCTCGTTGAAGCAAGTATTATAAGTCTATATATACTTAGATTTTTTTTGTATCTTAGTATAGATAAGTTTAAAAATCCGTTTTAATTTATGCGTTATTTAGCCTCTATCAATGCGTTCGGTTGCGTCTATCAATCCCTAATAGTGTAATTGAAGTTATTAGGGGCTAAACACCCACTAACTAATCTTGAGGTACGTGAGTATTTATCTTTAGAAATCGCCTTGATTAACTACATTAATGCTTATTCTTTAGGACCTTTTTTCGTAATAATAATAGCAAGGCTAACGGGATTTTTATTAATATTACTGGCTTTAAGTCCTTTAATCGTAGCTCATGCCGTTATAATCGAAGCACCGATGAGTAATGAAAATAAGATAATCGCTGCCCATTCAAAGGCGGATAATCTGGTATTTAAAGCCAACTGAGTAGTACCTGTTACGCAAGTACCTACTGGAAAGATAAATACCCACCAAGTTAGTGCAACAGGTATTTTTCTATGCAGTGTAGGTAAAGTAATAAAGCTCACTAACATTGACTAATAAATAGCAAAACGCCTAATGGGAACGCCATAAAAATAGCTATATGATGTAAACTAGCTGCAAGTAGGTTGCTTAACAACGGTTAAGGCAACCTCGCTGAAAGCGTCTGCAGCAGTAATAGATTGTCTCAGTAGACCTAATACTAACCAGAGCGTTGGTAGGTACGCTCTGCCTAATTTACCTAGGTGTGCCAATCTCTGTACTTAACTAAGGCTCTTTATTTTCAATAATTGATACTAGCTATTTACTTATTTTTATTACTAAAGACTAATTTCATACAATATTTTTATAATAGACGACCACTGTTTTGTTGCCATGAATAGTTAGGATCAGTAAAATACAGGTAAAGCCTAAACGGCGTTAATATATCTTACTTCTCGCGAAGTAAGTGTAATTCTCTATTCTTTTAAGAGTGAAAAATTAGATCTAATGAGTATTGATGATAAATAGTAACGAGCTGAATACTCGCCAGTTAAATCGCCATTATGAAGAGCAAGGTTACTTTGTTATTCGAGACTATTTTACTGCCGCTGACATTGCATCGCTCAGAGACGTTATATTAAAGTTCCACCAATTATGGAAAAAAGACAACGCAGATTTTTATAAAGAAGTTGCGTTCAATTCATCTTTAATTACAGGTAGCCAATATTTAGAGTCCGACGACAGGATAACGCTTTTTAACTTTATCAGTTCAACAAAAATAATGACTATTGTCGATGCGGTTATAAAAAATAATCCAGCCTTTATGAATACCCAATTATTTTTCAACCCTATTAATCCAGAGCTTAAAGATTTTTGGCATAGAGATTGTCAGTATGACCATGATATTGAGGTGCAAAAAATAGTGATTAATGAAACCCAAGTATTACACCTACGCGTACCATTATTTGATGAACTTGGTATGGAACTAGTACCAGGTACACATAAGCGTTGGGATACTGAAGAAGAGTTTAATGTGCGTCAAGAAGAGAAGGGTAGACTCAGTAACGAAAGCCTCTCTACGGGTAAAAAAATCAAGTTAGCCGC
>JBKEHN010000098.1:0-11353 GCA_046710905.1 Colwellia sp. | reverse complement strand
AGTATATATCTAGCATAGCCTCATTTTATTAAAAAGTAAAAAGATAGTGGTCACAAAAAAGCCAGTTAAAATCAAAATTTTAACTGGCTTTCATAGACTTTAGATAGGTAAGATTATTAACCTATTTTCTTGTATCTAATTCTATGTGGCTCTGTTGCTGCAGGGCCTAATGTTTTCTTCAACCATGCTTCATATTCAGTAAAGTTACCTTCATAGAAGTTAATTTTACCTTCATCACGGTAATCTAGAATATGTGTTGAGATACGATCAAGGAACCAACGGTCATGGGAAATAACCATAGCACAACCAGGGAACTCTAATAACGCTTCTTCAAGTGCACGTAACGTTTCAACATCTAGATCGTTGGTTGGCTCATCAAGTAGTAATACGTTACCACCTGTTTGCACAAGCTTAGCTAAATGAACACGGTTACGTTCACCACCAGATAAGTCACCAATGATCTTTTGTTGATCGTTACCTTTAAAGTTAAAACGACTCACATAAGCACGACTTGGAATTTCAAAATTACCAATCTGTAAAATTTCATGACCTTGTGAGATTTCTTGGTAAACCGTTTTTGTGTTGTCCATGTCATCACGGAACTGATCAACACTGGCAAGCTTAACGGTATCACCCAGTACTACATTACCAGAATCTGGTTTTTCAGCACCTGACATCATTTTGAATAGCGTTGATTTACCCGCGCCGTTTGGCCCGATAATACCAACGATAGCGCCCTTAGGTACGCTAAAGCTTAGATCATCAATAAGCATTCTATCGCCAAACGATTTAGTTAAATTATTAACATCTAGTACTTTATCGCCTAAACGAGGTCCAGGTGGAATATAAAGTTCGTTAGTTTCATTACGCTTTTGATGATCTTGGCTATTAAGCTCTTCAAAACGTGCCATACGGGCTTTACTTTTTGATTGACGCGCTTTTGGATTTGAACGTACCCATTCAAGTTCTTGCTTGATAGTTTTTTGTAATGCGCTTTCAGTTTTACCTTCACGTTCAAGGCGAGCATCTTTTTGTTCTAACCAAGAAGAGTAGTTACCTTCATAAGGAATACCGTGTCCTCTATCAAGCTCTAATATCCAACCTGCAACATTATCTAAGAAATATCTATCATGGGTGATTGCTACCACAGTACCAGGGTAATCATGTAAGAAACGTTCTAACCAAGCAACAGATTCAGCATCTAAATGGTTAGTTGGCTCATCCAGTAATAACATATCTGGTTTTTCGAGTAATAAGCGACAAAGTGCGACACGACGTCGTTCACCACCACTTAATACACCAATTTTTTGATCCCATTCAGGTAAACGTAAAGCGTCAGCAGCGCGCTCAAGTACGTTATCAATATTATGCCCATCGTTACTATTGATGATATCTTCTAACTCGCCTTGCTCTTTAGCTAGCTTATCAAAATCAGCACCTTCTTCAGCATAATCGTTATACACTTGATCAAGACGTGCTAACGCATTTTTAACGGTAGCAACGCCTTCTTCAACTATTTCTCTAACTGTCTTGGTTTCGTCAAGGATTGGCTCTTGCGGTAAATAACCAATGTTAGTGCCAGCTAATGCGGTAGCTTCACCTTCAAATTCAGTATCAAGACCTGCCATAATACGAAGTAGGGTAGATTTACCTGAACCGTTTAAACCTAAAACACCTATTTTAACGCCAGGGAAAAATGAAAGAGAAATGTCTTTTAAAATAGTACGCTTTGGTGGAACTACTTTAGAAACTCGATTCATCGTCATGATGAATTTATCTGGTAACGGCTGAGCCATGTAGATACCTTTTTATTTGAAGATAATTATAATTATGGCTATTTTAGGTTAAAGGCGATGGGCAAGCAAATGCGATTGAAAGTACTTCAATTTATACAGACATATAATAGCGGCTCAACCGCTTTTTAATATTGTTTACGTAAGCAATACTCTAATTTTTTTTTATTGATAGGCTTGGTCAAATAGTCATCAAATTTGAAACGATTTACATCATCTTTTTGAACCTCAAAAATGTCAGCAGTTAGGGCGACTATAGGAGTTAATATATTATTCTGTCGAATTTTATGGCTCGTTTCAATACCATTAATACCAGGCATATGAATATCCATAAGAATAAGATCAAATTGTTGAGCTTTTGTTATAACTAAGGCAAGCTCACCACTTTCTGCAAAAGTAACTATTTGTCCCATATGCTCTAAAATTATTTTCGCTAATTTACGATTAATCGCATTGTCTTCAACAACTAAAACATTTAATTGTTGAATTTTTTGTAATGGTCTAGCTGTGATTTCTATATCATTAACGTTAGGTTGATTGGCTGGTTGTGGTAACGTTACTAATACAGTTGTTCCAATGTTTTCTTTACTCGTTAAGGTTATTCTACCTGCCATTAATTCAACAAGACTCTTTGTTATAGACAAGCCAAGCCCTGTACCTTCTATATTTTTATTGTTGCCAACCTGTTGATATTTGTTGAATAAATTATTTTGGTTCTTGTTTGATATACCTATGCCTTCATCCCTTATATTGATAACTAAATCGTTATTTATATAAGTAACCTCCAAGGTGATTTTTTTATCTTTTTTAGTAAATTTAATACTATTACTGATTAGGTTAATAAGTATTTGACTTAATTTACCTTCATCAAAATAAAAGTAGTTAGGTACATTACTATCAATCTTAAGCAGTAATTTAATACCTTTATCTGTCGCTTGAACATCCATCATACTCTTAGTATTATTTAAAAATTGATGACCTTGAAACCATGATGGTATTAATTCCATTTTACCTGATTCAATTTTACTTAAATCCAAAACAGAATTTACTATAGAGAGTAAGTGTTTAGCACTAAAGTCAATTTCTGCAATATAGTCCTGTATATCTGATGGTAATTTGAGCTTGTGGCAACGTTCTGATAATAATTCGCTAAAGCCATGGATAGCATTTAAAGGTGTACGAATTTCATGACTCATATTTGATAGAAAGTCGTTAGTAAAGTCATTCGCTTTTTTAAGTTCAGATACTTTTTTTCTAAGTTCCATTTGAGTGATAACTTCTCTACTTAGAATTTCGAGTGATTTTAATTGGTGACTATTTAACTTTTTAGGTTTATTACTAATAGCGCACAAAGTGCCTATGGCAAAACCATCGGGGGTGACTAAAGGTGCTCCTGCGTAAAACCGAATGTTGGGAGCACCAGTAACCAAAGGATTATCGGCGAATCGTTCGTCTTCTAAAGTATTTGGGATTTCTAAAATATTATGCTCATGTATGGTATGGGCGCAAAAGGCAATATCTCGTTCTGTTTCAAATGCATCAAGCCCTACGGTTGATTTAAACCACTGACGTGTTGGGTCGACTAAACTAATCAAAGCAATAGGTGTTTCACAAATCTCAGAGGCAAGTAAAGTTAAGTCATCAAATGCTTTTTCTGCCTCAGTATCAAGAATTTCATAATCATACAGTGCTTTAATTCGTTTTTTTTCATCAATCGTTACCGGAGAAATCATCATAATTAAATTAATTCAATTTTTTGTTTTAACATAAGAATAGTAATAATCTTATAAAGCTGCAATATCTTTACTTATTGTTTTTATTTATTTAAATTAATAAAAGCTTATTTCCAGTTAACTTAGTTAGACATTTTCTTGAGGTAAAGGTCTCTATTTTGGTGGAGTTACTTTTAAAATACGTCTATTGTCATGATAGATTTATCTGGTAACGACTGAGCCATATAGAAACCTTTTTATTAACAGATAATTATAATAGTGGTCATTTTTTAATGAAAGGTAGTTGACTAGGTCAGAATAAATGGCGTTACTTTCAAGTTTGCTTTGTATATACCCGTTCCACTTGAAGATGCAGGATTCAGCTGGAATTATAAACGCCTTTAGGCAAGACATTGATTGAAGAGAATAGTTATTCTATTGTCGAAATCAATAACGCAGCATAAAGCGTTTATAAACAAGCCCTTCGGGGAAAACTGAGTAAAACATATTCGTCGTTACATTTGTTTTTAAGGGAGTGACCCTTAACAAAAAAATGTGCCTTGATTATGATTCGCTCGGTTTTCCTAAAACGAGCATCTTCAAGTGGAGCGGGTATAGTACTAAACACACTGATTGATGTCTTAGTATTTGCCATGAACTCAGTAAGTGTGGGACTTATACTTTTACTTATATGATAAATAAATAGATTTTTAATTTTTTCTAAACATTTTCAGAAGTTTAAGTCACTTCCATTGAGTTAGACAGCTAAATAATAGCTCTGCTGAAAAAGCCAAAATATCACTAAAAACTATAAATAAGTACTGCAGAGGTTTCTGTATTCAAATTATTTTTATCATCGTCTACTTTTGAATTGTAATCGATAACAAAATTAAATTTTAGTTGTAGTGAGTCAATTAACTTACTGGTAATTGAACTCTCTGCTTTGTAAATACTATTTTGTCCTTTTTCTATCGCGTGTTTTATAACGACAAGTTGTTTAAACTCGATATGTTCATTAATTTTTCTTATATAAAGCGCTTGAGCCTGTAAAATAAGGGTGTCTTGTGTTTTATTTGTCATGCCTGCTGTAATTTCTTCAGGAGTTACTTGGGTCACATCCCTCTTAAAACCTGGACCAACATCAGCATCGAAACTAGTTTCTTTATTTTCGAACCAACGACGTCCCCAGCCTCCTGACATCGAAGCTTGAGAGTCAAATCCAGAAAAACGGTTTTCTTCATAAAATATATTGCCATAGATGTAGTTCTGATTAGCAGCATCAAGTGTATAGTTAGTTTGTGAAGTAATAGCCCATTTTTGATCGGTTGTTTCAAAATTTGTATTAATGTCATCAGTACTCGTTTTCTCCTCTACTTCTGTCTTTTTTACTAACAAATCAAAAACAAAGAAACTGCGCCAAAGACCTCTTTCAAAACGTAGATCCAAACCGGTTTTAATATCGGCGCTGCGGGTATTACCTGTTAAGTAAAGAATACCAAGTTGTGCTGAGGCGGTAAACAAGGTGCCTGATACTGGTTGCTTGGATTCATCAGCTTTTTCAAGACTAAATAATATGTCTGATGCATTAGCAGAATTACTTTGTGTTTCTTGGGCATAAGACAATACTGGTGTGGCGCAATAAAGTGCGAAAGTAGAAAGTAGGATAAAGCGAGAAAACATCTGAAAATTACTTAATAGAAATGAACGGTTATTATATTAGTTGATTATACCTAACTAGTTTATTTTTTTCGAGCATAAAAAAAGGGCGGAAGCCCTTTTAACTGTAACTACTTTGTACCAAGGATGTTACTTGATGATAGCTTTTAACTGACCACTTTGGTAACGGTCAAACATACTATCTAGGCTTATGGGTTTTATTTTACTTGCATTACCAACAGTATTAAATGCTTCATAACGTGCTTTACAAATATCGTACATAGCATTAGTAGAGACTTGCAAAAATTTACGCGGATCAAATTCACTTGGGTTTTCAGCTAAAAATTTACGAATAGAACCCGTTGCAGCAAGACGTAAGTCAGTATCTATATTGATTTTACGCACGCCATGTTTAATACCTTGCTGAATTTGTTCAACGGGTACACCATAAGTTTCAGGAATTTTACCACCAAATTCATTAATAATAGCTAACCAATCTTGTGGTACGGATGAAGAGCCATGCATTACTAAGTGAGTTTGTGGAATACGTTGATGAATCGCTTTAATACGATCAATCGCTAATATATCGCCTGTCGGTGGACGGGTAAATTTATAAGCACCATGAGAAGTACCACAAGCTATTGCTAGTGCATCTACCTGCGTTTTATTAACAAAGTCAGCCGCCTCTTCTGGGTCTGTTAACATTTGTTCTTTTGTTAAGATACCTTCAGCGCCAACACCGTCTTCTTCACCAGCCATACCGGTTTCCAGAGAACCTAAACAACCTAATTCACCTTCTACTGAAACACCACAAGCGTGCGCCATTTCAACAGTGCGACGAGTTACGTCAACATTGTATTCATAACTGCTGGGTGTTTTACCGTCATCCATTAAAGAGCCATCCATCATTACTGATGAAAAACCTAATTGGATTGAACGTTGACAAATGGTAGGAGAAGTACCGTGATCTTGATGCATAACCACTGGAATATGGGGAAACTCTTCAATCGCCGCTAAAATTAAATGGCGTAAAAAAGGTGCGCCTGCGTATTTTCGGGCACCTGCAGATGCTTGCATGATGACAGGGCTATCAGTATCACTAGCGGCAAGCATAATTGCGCGTACTTGCTCTAAGTTATTTACATTAAATGCTGGAATACCGTATTCAAATTCTGCCGCATGATCGAGCATTTGGCGCATTGAAATTAAAGCCATTTACTTACTCCTAGATAAGTTTTGTTGCTGGGGATGGAAGTTTTTATTTAGACGACAAAATTATAGCAAATAGCATACTTTTCTGACAGGTTAATTTGATTAAACTTGTCTTTTTAACAGTAATATAAATAAATACTGAACTTTGTACGAATATTACAACATAAATTTATTTTGCTGGCTGGATTAGTACGTTTTTTAATGCTTTTGTTGTAAGTTTACTACAATAACGTTGTAGGAAGTTTCGTTTTATATTTCGACTTTGTTTCGATTTGATGGTTTTTTTAGCTTTAGAGTTTCGTTATTCTTTCTTTTACGTTATATAGCTTTAGAGTTTCGATATTTTAGCTAATAAAAAACCAGTACCTTTAGTAAGGTACTGGTTTTGATTTTAGCGCTAATTAGCCGTTAACAACTAAATAGAATATTTATACCTTAGCGCGTAGCTCTAATATTTCTACAGCGGGTAATTTTTTACCTTCTAAGAACTCTAAGAAAGCACCGCCGCCAGTCGAAATATAAGATATTTTATCGGCAATATTATATTTATCAACCGCAGCTAGGGTATCGCCGCCGCCAGCAATTGAGAAAGCTGAGCTTTGTGCGATAGCGTGTGAGATAACTTCAGTACCTTTTGCAAAGGCATTTATTTCAAAGACGCCTACTGGGCCATTCCATAAAATAGTACCGGCAGTTTTTATTATTTCTGCTACTTTCGCTGAAGTCTCAGGGCCATAATCTATGATATCATCTTGAGGATCAACATCAGCAGCTGCTTTAATTTCAGTCAAAGAATCATGCTTCCAATCACTAAAACCATCACGAGTTACAGTAACATCATCAGCAAAAATAATGTCAGTTTGTGCACATAAACGTTGTGCTTCTGAAATCAAGTCTACTTCATATAATGAGTTACCAACTTCATTCCCTGCAGCAGCAACAAAAGTATTTGAAATACCACCACCAACTACAATGGTGTCGGCAATTTTAGCAAGAGAATCTAATACCGTTAATTTAGTCGATACTTTTGAACCACCAACAATAGCAACTAATGGACGTGCAGGATTTTCAATTGCTTTAGCTAGTGCGTCAAGTTCACCGGTTAGTAATGGACCAGCACAGGCAATAGTAGCAAATTTTGCTACGCCATGAGTACTTGCATGGGCGCGATGAGCAGTACCGAAGGCATCCATAACAAAAACGTCACATAAAGCGGCTAACTTTTTAGCTAAGCTGTCGTCATTTTTCTTTTCACCAACATTAAAACGAATGTTCTCAAATACTACTAATTCACCAGCACCAACGTTAACACCGTTTAGGTAATCAGTAACTAAACGTACAGGGTAGTTTAAGGCAGCACTTAGATAATCGGTAACAGGTTTAAGTGACAATCCTTCTTCTGGCTGGCCTTCAGTTGGACGACCTAAGTGAGACATAACCATCACTTTTGCACCTGCTTCTAGTGCAAGCTTTAAAGTCGGTAATGCTGCGCGTAGACGGGCATCTGATGTGATTTTACCATCAGCTACAGGTACATTTAAATCTTCACGAATTAACACGCGCTGGTTAGCTAATGTTAGATCAGCCATTTTGATAATAGACATTATTATTTCCTGTTTTCACTGTTGGTGAATTATGTGCAATATTATTAGATATTTACTAAGAATATTACTTAATAAATATTCGTCTTTAAAAGTGTTTTATTAATTGTTCTAACTTTCAGCTTGATGCATTGCCATGGCAGTATCTAACATACGGTTAGCAAAGCCCCATTCATTGTCACACCAAATAAGCATTTTAATTAAGCGCTTATGGCTAACACGGGTTTGGTTACCGTCGACAATACAAGAGTGAGGATCATGATTAAAATCGACCGAAACCAAAGGCTCTTTGGTGTACCCTAATACGCCATACAAGTCATGGTTGCTTGTTGCATCTTTTATCGCTTGGTTGATGTCGCTAATGCTGACATCATTATTAACCGTCAGGCTTAAATCCATAGCGGTAACATTGATTGTTGGTACACGTACTGCAATCGCTTCAAAGCGGCCTTTAAATTTAGGTAATATTCGCTCAATGCCTGCAGCAAGTTTAGTATCTACTGGAATGATTGATTGACTGGCCGCACGAGAGAGTCGTAGATCTTTATGATAAGCATCAATAACTTGTTGGTCATGCATTGATGAATGAATAGTGGTGATACTACCACTTTCTACGTCAAATGCTTCATCGATTACTTTGATCACAGGTACTATGCAGTTTGTTGTACAAGAGCCATTTGAGACAATACGAGCATCTGGCGTTAAGATCTGATGATTAATACCATAAATAATGGTTGCATCAATATCTTGACTACCTGGGTGAGAGAATAATACTTTCTTAGCACCTCGATTAATATGGCTTAAACCATCAGCTCGATTACCATACTTACCTGTACAATCAAGCACAATATCAATATTTTGCTGTTGCCAAGGTAGGCTATTTAAGTTGTCAATATGGGTTAACGTTATCTCGTCGCCATTAATAACTAATTGATCTTCTTTTTGGCTAACACTGAAAGGAAATCGACCATGAGTACTATCATATTTTAATAGATGGGCGATGCCTGAAGCAGGTGCTAACTCATTGATTGAAACTAAGGTGAATAAATCTGTCTTGCCACTTTCATATAGCGCTCTAACGACGCTGCGACCGATACGGCCAAAGCCATTAATGGCAATTCTAATTGTCATAATTTTACTACATTTACGGATTGTTTAATCGATAAGTTAGTAATAACTTATCAAAATAATACGGACCATAACGACTGTTGATTAGACGTTATAGTCCGCTTAATTCATTTACTTATAGTTGGTTTACTGTGTTTATAACATTGTCTACAGTGAAGCCAAAGTGCTCAAGTAATACATTACCTGGAGCCGACTCACCAAAGGTCGTCATACCAACAACCGCGCCATCTAGACCAACATATTTAGCCCAAAAATCAACATGTGCAGCTTCAATAGCGACACGCTTAGTTACGCTTAATGGCAATACCGCTTCTTTATAGTCACTGCTTTGCTTATCGAAAACATTCGTTGAAGGCATAGAAACTACGCGTACCAGTTTACCTTGCTCCGTTAATGCTTTTGCGGCATCAACAGCTAGTGCTACTTCAGAGCCAGTTGCCATTAAAATAATATCAGGCGTGCCAGCACAATCAACTAAGGTATAAGCACCTTTTTCAATGTCACTAACTTGTGTTTGAGTACGAGCCATTGCCGGTAAACCTTGGCGTGAAAAGACTAAAGCAGTAGGAGCTTTTTGACTTTGCACAGCAGCTTTCCATGCAACAGCAGACTCAGTTGCATCACATGGTCGCCATGTTGTTAAGTTTGGCGTTGTTCTTAAGTTAGTTAACTGCTCAATAGGCTGATGCGTAGGGCCATCTTCACCTTGACCAATAGAGTCATGAGTGTAAACAAAGATATTTTGAATACCCATTAAGGCAGACATACGAATGGCATTACGTGCATATTCCATAAACATCATGAAAGTAGCGCCGTAGTTTACAAAACCGCCATGCAAAGAAATACCATTCATAATACTGCTCATGCCAAATTCACGCACGCCATAGAAAATATAGTTACCTGCTGGATCTGTTTCAATACCCTTAGAGCCAGACCATAAGGTTAAGTTTGAACCAGCTAAATCGGCAGAGCCACCTAACATTTCTGGTAGTACAGCACCAAATGCTTCAATAGTATTTTGTGATGCTTTACGTGAGGCAATATTTTCACTATTTTCGTGACACTGTTGAATAAAAGCGTTAGCTTTTTCTTCAAATTCAGCAGGTAATTCACCTTTAATTACACGACGTTCATATTCGCTGGCAAGTGCGGGGTGTGCTGCTTGATAGGCGGCAAACTTATCGTTCCAGCTCACTTGGCTTGCTTGGCCTTTTTCTTTTCTATCCCATTGTGCGTAAACGTCACTTGGAATTTCAAAAGGTGCATGTGGCCAGTTTAAAAATTCACGTGTTGCCGCAATTTCGTCATCACCTAACGGTGCGCCATGACAGTTATGCGTACCTGATTTATTTGGTGAACCAAAACCGATGATAGTTTTACAACAAATCATACTTGGCTTATCAGTCACTAACTTAGCCGCTTCAATTGCGTGGGTAATTGCTTGAGAATCGTGACCATCAACACAAATTACATGCCAGCCATAAGACTCAAAGCGTGCTGGCGTATTATCAGTAAACCATCCTTCAACGTTACCATCGATTGAAATGCCATTATTATCCCAAAAGGTAATAAGTTTACCTAAGCCTAAAGTACCAGCAAGTGAACAAGACTCATGGGAAAGCCCTTCCATTAAACAACCATCACCTAAGAAACAATAAGTGAAATGGTCAACAATTGCGTGATCTTCACGGTTAAACTGTGCTGCTAATGTTTTTTCAGCAATAGCCATACCAACAGCATTAGCAATACCTGCGCCTAACGGACCAGTAGTTGTTTCAACACCTGGTGTGTAACCATATTCAGGATGGCCAGGTGTTTTTGAATGCAATTGACGAAATTGTTTCAAATCTTCGATAGATAAATCGTAACCCGATAAATGTAATAAAGAATAGATAAGCATTGAACCATGGCCATTTGATAAAACAAAGCGATCGCGATCGGCCCAGTTAGGGTCAGTTGGATTATGCTTTAAAAAATCACGCCATAATACTTCGGCAATATCTGCCATACCCATGGGTGCACCAGGGTGTCCTGATTTTGCTTTTTGTACGGCATCCATACTTAATACACGGATAGCATTTGCTAGCTCTTGACGCGATGACATAATAGCTCCAGATCTTATAGTCTTGAAAGAATAAAAATTGCGCGTATTTTGGCTTACCAAAGCATGTAGCGCAAATAATATTATGCAATAATTTAGATTATTTTGTATCGAGCTTAATCATTCATATTATATATAGTTCAAACACAT
>JBKEHN010000097.1:0-11571 GCA_046710905.1 Colwellia sp. | reverse complement strand
TTATCAGTAATATTATCAGTAATGTTATCAGTAATATTATCATAAGTTTATAAGGGGTATCTTGAGTAATCATAAAAGTAAAAATCAAACCAAGTTAACTGACAGTCCATGTGTACGTAATTGTTGCTTAGATGATGATCTTTGCCTAGGGTGCTTTCGTCGTATTGATGAGATTATCGCTTGGCGAAATTATTCTAATGAACAAAAGCAGCAAGTTACCACTATATGTCAACAAAGACGGGAGAATAAAAATAATGGTTAGAGGCACCTTACTTTAATCGCTTTTCTTAATATAAAGTTTATAAATTGAACATATAATCGAATGTAATAAAGGACTTTTCGTGATTAATAAGAAAACACTCAAATATATAGTCTCCTTTACCGAGAACCAAAACCCAGCACCTAGCTTTATTGTTATCTACATTCTTATGTGGCTTTTTTGGCATAATCAGCTATTTAGTAATTTTATCGATGCTCAAGGAAATTTTTTAACGAAAGTAAGTACCTCTTTGACCTCACTTGAAGAAAATCAGTACCTAGTTGTTTTCTTTTTAACTTGTATTATTTTCCTTGGTCGTTTGATAATTAATTATTTTAGTTTTAAATATAAGGAACTACTGAACTCCGTGGATGATGACTTCGTTACTGATCGAGACGACCAAAAATTTGCTCAAAATGCTGATATTGCTAATATTATGGCGACCTTGGTAAAAACTAAACAGCAGTTGGTAGATAGTAAAGCAAGAGAGAAAAAATCAATTTCTGACAAAAATGATACGATAAAAAAACTATTGAGCCTACAACATGAGCTTGAGGAAGCAAGAGCGGATATTGATATGCTCAATAAAGTAAAAATCATTTGATAGCTTTGATATAAGTAACTTTAAAGTTTTATAGCTTAAGCATCTCGAGTAAGGCCTTTTTCAACAGAGCGGATCAAACGTAGTGTTAATCGATGGTTTTTCGCTTGCGCTGCGGCAACTTGCTCAGTAAGCGTTTTTTTATTGTTCTGCTGCGCTATTGCCCAGTTAATATGCTCAACAACCAGTTCACTTACCTCGGGTAATCTATTGGTTAATGCCGTTACAATAGTATCGCTATAAGGAGCATTACCTAATGCCACGGCAATATTACGTAGCCAACTTTGAAAACCAATACGTCTTATCGGTGAGCCTTGCAAAGTATTGAGGAAGTAATCTTCTGACCAAGCGAATAATTCTAATAAGCTGATATCATCAAGATTATTTCTCGCCTGAAAGTCATCAACGAGGCTGAGCTTAGCGTATTTATTCCAAGGGCAAATTAATTGGCAATCATCACACCCATAAATACGATTACCCATTAAAGGGCGCAATTCTTCAGGTATAGCATCGGATGATTCAATAGTGAAATACGAAATGCAACGCCGAGCATCTACGGTATAAGGCTCTACTATAGCCTTAGTAGGACAAATTTTAATGCAGGCTACACAAGTACCACAGTCGTTGGTCTTAGTTTCTATTTCAAGGGCTTTAATTGCATTAATACTGTATTCATTACTACTCACTGGTAGGGGAATATCAACAAATAGCTCACCAAGAAAAAACCAAGAACCTGCTTCTTTATTGATTAATAAAGTATGTTTACCAGCCCAGCCTAATCCTGCTTTTTCTGCTAATGGTCTTTCCATTACTGGTGCTGAATCCACAAATGGCCGGCAGTTAAAGTCGCTGCAGTGTCCTGCTATTTTCTTACCTAATTGCTGCAAGCGTTTTCGCATTAATTTATGATAATCACGGCCAAGCGCATATCGACTAATATACGCTTTGTTTTTATCTTTTAGGATACTAGCAAATTGAGCATTGTGTGGCAGGTAATCTAAACGTACGCTAATGACTCTAATGGTACCAGGTACTAATTCTAGAGGTCGAGCCCGCATTAAGCCATGGCGTGCCATGTAATCCATATTACCGTGGTAATTATTCGCTAACCAACGCTGTAACACACTTTCGTGAGCAGATAAGTCAATATCACTGATACCTAAATCAGAAAAACCTAATTCTTTGCCCCAAAATTTAATTTTATCGGCCAATTCTTGATAGTTGATAAGGGACATTGTCATAAAAATATAGTCAGCTCGGGATTATTTGTTGAATCTTTGATAGAGGTTAAAATTATAACCATATAGTTACTAATAATTTTATCATAAAAGGCTACCATGGCGTCGGAGTCTAACGTCTTTTTAATTGCTACCCAAACCCTAAACTTTGAATGGTACCAAAAATAGTGCTAACGATACTTAGAATATAAATGAATGTTACGCGTAGTAATACCTCGCCATATTAAACAAGTACTACTTTTCGTGGTAATAAAAGTAGCATTGTAACCATCTTACTTTGATAGTTAAATTATCTTTAATAAATGGACAGTTTCGGTGATGGAATCAATACCATTATTTGTGGTTTGGTGATGGTAAATGATTATATTTTTTAGGCAACCTGCTTACCAGCATATATTCATCACGCTACAGCTGATATTATAGCCAATAGTAATGGATAGTGTGACTTGATAGTGAGTATCACCCATGCAGTTATTGTTAAGGGTGCTCAGTCATTAACATCGAAACTTAGTCGAAATAAGTATATAAAATCAACATGAAACAATTAGAATATTTTCTACCGGATGAAGCCGCTACTATCGCTATTGGCTCAGGTTTAGCAGAGGTACTTAAAAACGCAGCAGTTCAGCATACATTAGTGGTTTATCTTAATGGTGATTTAGGTGCAGGTAAAACAACGCTTACGCGAGGTTTTGTAAGGGGAATGGGACATGTAGGTAATGTAAAAAGTCCTACATATACCTTGGTTGAACCATATGAATTAGCTAACTGGCGAATATTTCATTTTGATTTATATCGTCTTGCTGACGCCGAAGAATTAGAATATATGGGCATAAGAGATTATTTTAATAGTGACTGTTGCTGCTTTATTGAATGGCCAGAAAAAGGCACTGGCCTATTGGCTAAAGCAGATTTAATCATTAATATAGCTTATCAAGGTGAACAAAGAGTCATCGAACTGCAAGCAGAATCTGTTCACGGCGAACAAGTGATGACAGAGCTTGCACAAATTATAAAGTTATAAAAATTGGGGTAGTTGGATGTATTGGAGAATTCTCCTCACGTTAGCAAAGCTACGTGCGCTAAGTTTGCTATGTGTTATTGTTTTATCCAGTTTATTTTCAGTATGTACTTTTGCTGCCAATAGTATTGATGGCATTCGTGTATGGCCAGCGCCAGAAAATACGCGTATCGTTTTTGATGTTAAAGAACAGCCAGACTATAAATATTTTACTCTTAGTAAACCAGACAGATTAGTTATTGATTTTACTAGAACAAAAAATACTGTAGGATTAAAAAATCTTGCTTTAAATGATCCTCGGGTTAAGCTTTTTCGCTCAAGCGTTAGTAATGGCAAAACACGGTTAGTGTTAGAACTAGCACAATCTTATCAACTGACAGTTTTCCCCTTAGCACCAGCTGGACAATATGGTAATCGCTTAGTAATCGATCTTTATGATAAAGATCGCAGTAAAAAGCGTATATCTAAACCTAAGAAAACTGTGGGTGATATTATTATTGGTATTGATGCTGGTCATGGTGGTGAAGATCCTGGTTCAATCGGTGGTAAAGGTACCTATGAAAAAATAGTCACTTTAGCTATCGCCAAAAAGCTACAAAAAGTAATCAACAAAGAAAAAGGTATGAGAGCGGTAATGATCCGTAGTGGTGATTATTACGTTAATATAAATCGTCGTACGAGTTTAGCGCGAGAAAAGCATGTCGACTTTTTTGTTTCTATCCATGCGGATGCTTTTCATACCTCTGGACCGAGTGGTGCTTCTGTATGGGTTGTTACTAAACGCAGAGCCGAATCAGAGTTATCGAGATGGTTACTAAATAGAGAGAAAAAATCAGAATTACTTGGCGGTGGTGGTGGGGTAATTAAAAACACCTCTGATAGCCATTTAGCGCTAGCTTTAGCTGATATGAGTAAAGAACACTCGCTAGGGGTGAGTTTTGGCGTGGCTAATAACGTTATAAAAGAACTGAAGAAAATAACTAAAATGCATAAGAAAACACCTCAAAACGGTAATTTTGGTGTGTTAAAATCTTCAGATATACCTTCAATATTAGTTGAAACTGGCTTTATTTCAAATCATAACGAAGAGAAGAATTTAACCTGGTCTAAACACCAGCAACGTTTAGCCGATGCAATTCATATTGGTATCAAAAATTACTTTTTGTCACATCCCTTAACAGGATCATATTTTGCCTCTGTGGGATATAAAAAGCATAAGGTCCGTAGTGGTGAATCGCTATCGGTAATTGCTAAACGTTACAATACATCTATGAGTAAACTTATATCTATCAATAAACTAAAGTCTAATTCATTACGAATTGGTCAAACATTAAAAATTCCCCGTACCGGATAAGTCCCTATGACTATTGCTATATTGCCTGCACGTTTGGCTAACCAAATTGCTGCTGGAGAAGTGGTCGAACGCCCAGCATCGGTTATTAAAGAATTGATTGAAAATAGTATAGATGCGGGTGCAACATCAGTTCACATCGATGTTGATAAAGGTGGTATCAAGAAGATAAAAATCACCGATAATGGTCATGGTATAATTAAGGATGAATTAACCTTAGCATTAAGTCGTCATGCAACCAGTAAAATTAAAAGTTTAAGTGACTTAGAAGCTATCGATAGCTTAGGTTTTCGTGGTGAAGCATTAGCCAGTATTAGTTCGGTATCTCGATTAACGTTAACATCTAAACCACAAAGGCAAGCTACTGCATGGCAGGCTGTAGCCGAAGGTCGGGATATGTCAGTGACGATAAAGCCAGCAGCTCATCCCGATGGTACAAGTATTGAAGTACTCGATTTATTTTTTAATACACCGGCTAGGCGTAAGTTCTTACGCACCGAAAAAACAGAATTTAATCATATTGATGAAGTTGTACGACGAATCGCACTGGCTCATTTTGAAGTTAGTTTTCTGCTAACACATAACGGTAACACTGTCCGACAGTATCGTATGGCGAGTACACATGCACAATGTACTAAACGTGTTGCCATGATTTGTGGTCCTAAATTTATTGAATATGCCGTTGAAGTAGATTGCCCGCATGACAATATGACGCTATCGGGTTGGTTAGCTAAACCAAGTTTCTCGCGCCGTCAAAATGATCTCTGTTATAGCTATGTCAATGGTAGAATGATGCGCGATAAATTAATTAATCATGCAATTCGTCAAGCGTATGCAGATTTACTACCACCGGATACCTATCCAGCGTTTGTACTTTTTTTACAGCTTGATCATAGAGAAGTCGATGTAAATGTTCATCCGTCAAAACATGAAGTGCGTTTTCATCAAAGTCGCTATATACATGATTTTATCTATTCCGTTTGTCATAAAGCCTTGACGTCAGCGTTAGCAGGTGCAGAACTATTCACTAAAGCTGAGGTTGATCTTACCTTAGTACCTGAAAAATCTTATTCCGTAGTAAATGAAACGCAAGCAAACCATGCTGTTACTAATTCAGCTAACGTCAGTCCTGCGACAGTGAATTATCCTCGAGCTGATTATGTGAGACCTTTGCAACATGTTAGTGATGTCAGTAGTGTTCAGTCAGTTTATGGTTATGGTAGTAATGGTCAAAAAACACAGTCAAATAAAGTTCCGCTAGTTGCAGCAAATAACTATCAAGCGTTAATGACTCCTCATACGGAAGTCCTTTCTAGTGATTCCGCTCAGGATATTACTCAAGAGCTTGAGGTTACCGCCCTACACAGTAACGCTACCCCAAGTTTTCTGTTAAGCGTATACGAGCCAGGATATGCTCTTTATACTGCAGAAAGTGGTGTGAGAGTTTTATCATTATTTAAATTAGCGAAAAATACCTACGGTAAACTTGTTGAGCAGAGCTGGAAAAATCAAGATAACTTATCAGAGCACTTAACGGCCAGCTTGGTCAGTCAACCGCTGTTATTACCAGTAATGTTAAGCCTTTCTGAAGCACAACATAACATCGCAATCGCAGAGCAAACGCTACTTGCTAAGGCCGGTATTATTTTTATTGAGCAGCATAAAAATAAAATAAAAATTAGGCAATTTCCAGCGTTATTACGTGAGCAAGATGTCAGCTACGCGTTTATAATCATACTTGATGATCTTATTAAGCGACTTAGTTTAAAAAGTAGTGAGCAAATTTGTGAAATAGATATTCATTATAGTATCGGTTTAGCGATGGTTTTAGCTCAATATGATGAAACACAGGCTAATATTTTATTAAAATTATCAAAAAAATTATTTAATGAACAACTTAGTCAGCAACTACTCTTGAATTCTCTCCCGCTTGACCTTACATCACATATTAAGAAGTTATTTTAGTTATTCTAAATAAGAGTTAAGTATTCGTGTTAGTTCAAAGCATCACAGAATCAAGTCAGCCACCTGTTATTTGTTTAATGGGGCCAACAGCATCGGGTAAAACAGCTTTGGCGATGGCACTGCAAGAAGCATTACCTTGCGATATAGTCAGTGTCGACTCTGCGCTTATTTATCGTGACATGAATATTGGCACAGCTAAACCAACAACCACGCAGTTGACTCAATATCCGCATCGACTTATCGATCTCCGTGATGCGAGCGAAAGTTACTCCGCAGCAGATTTTTGTCATGATGCATTAGCTGAAATTGCTGAAATACGAAGTAATAATCGCATTCCATTATTGGTCGGCGGTACTATGATGTACTTTAAAAGCTTAATTGAAGGTATTTCACCTTTACCAACAGCAAATATCGACATACGGAAAAATATTGAGAGTGAAGCGCTAGCACAAAGCTGGCAAAGTATGCATGATAAGCTTGCTGAAATAGACTCTGTTTCAGCTGAGCGAATACACCCAAATGATCCTCAACGTATTACTCGAGCACTAGAAGTATATAGGCTGACAGGTAACACTTTGACACAATTGACCCAAATAAAAGGTGCTAAGCTCACGGGAACTGTTCTCCAATTAGCGATAGCTCCTCAAGAACGTAGTACTTTGCATGAGCGAATAGCACAGCGTTATCAGCAAATGATCGCGTTAGGCTTCGAACAAGAAGTGATTAAGTTAAAATCACGCGATGATTTACATCAAAATTTACCTGCTATTCGCTGTGTTGGCTACCGACAAATGTGGCAATATCTTGATGGTAAATTTGATCACGATGAAATGATTTTTCGTGGTGTTTGTGCAACCAGACAATTAGCTAAAAGACAGTTGACCTGGTTAAGAAATTGGCCTCAGTTACATTGGTTGACAACGGATGATAAAACTAATTTAGCCCAAGTTTTATCATTGCTTGATGCAAAGAGTTAAAGGGCAAGCAAATATAAAGCAATAGTTGAAAATTGATGTATAATTAATTCGTTAGCTATTTAATACAAGGTTTTGTTGTGTTGTTTTCATAGTAAAATTTTCAGATACTTTTGTTACTGCGTCTTATGTTAACCAGTAACGTTTAATAATAATAAAAGGGACCATATAATGGCAAAAGGTCAGTCTTTACAAGACCCATTTTTAAATGCGTTACGTCGTGACCGTATTCCAGTAGCAATATATTTAGTTAACGGTATTAAGTTACAAGGACAAGTAGAATCGTTCGATCAGTTTGTTATTCTCCTTAAAAATACTGTTAGTCAGATGGTATATAAGCACGCTATATCTACCGTTGTACCTTCACGCGCTGTTAATACAGCACCTGTACCTAACTCAGACGCTCAGTCTTCCGATGATTAAAGTTTTTTATCTTTTTTTGAGTACGATTAATCATTGTACTAGGATTTAACACTATTGTTTGAACGTTATCAAGCGGGTGAACAAGCTGTACTTGTTCATTTACACTTTCCAGATGAAAGCAGTAGAGAAGACCTAAACGAATTTAAAATGCTAGCGTCTTCTGCTGGTGTACAAGCGTTGGCTGTTGTCACTGGCAAACGAAGTACTCCTCACCCTCGATTCTTTGTCGGCTCAGGGAAAGTAGAAGAAATTCGTGATGCTGTTCATCTTGTTGGCGCTAATGTCGTTCTGTTTAATCATAGTTTAACACCATCACAAGAAAAGAATATTGAAGTATTATGTGAATGTCGTGTAGTTGACCGTACCACCTTAATTCTTGATATCTTTGCGCAACGCGCTCGAACACATGAAGGTAAGTTACAAGTTGAATTAGCACAATTACGTCATATGAGTAGTCGCTTAATTCGAGGCTGGACTCATTTAGAAAGACAAAAAGGGGGTATTGGCCTTAGAGGTCCTGGTGAAACACAGCTTGAAACCGATAGACGCTTATTACGCGACCGTATGGTTAATATTCGTAAACGTTTAAGTAAAGTTGAAGTTCAAAGACAGCAAGGACGAAGAGCGAGAACTCGAGCAGAGTTACCAACTTTATCTTTAGTTGGTTACACTAATGCCGGTAAATCAACACTGTTTAATACCTTAACCGAAGCGGAAGTGTACGCTGCGGATCAGCTTTTTGCGACGTTAGATCCAACGTTAAGAAAAATTGATTTATTCGGTGTAGGTCGTGTGATTTTAGCTGATACAGTAGGGTTTATTCGTCATTTACCGCATGATTTAGTTGCCGCGTTCAAAGCGACACTAACTGAAACTCGCGAAGCTGAATTGTTATTGCATGTGGTTGATATATCAGATGACAGACGTACCGAAAATATTGAACAAGTAGAGCATGTACTTAAAGAGATAGAAGCGAACGATGTACCTCAGCTGATTATCTGTAATAAAATTGATAACTTAGATGATATTGAACCAAGAATAGATAGAGACGCTCAAGGGGTACCAATTCGTGTTTGGCTATCAGCACAAGACAATATAGGTACTGAATTATTATTTATTGCGCTAGCTGAACGTTTAGATATACATGTGGTAAAATACCATTTGAGTATTCCGCCAAATGCTGGCAAATTACGCGGTGAGTTGTACGCGTTAAAGTGTATTACTAGCGAGCGTTTTGATGAACAAGGTTATTGTCATATTGAAGTTAATATGCCGTCGCGGGAATGGGAAAAATTAATTGCAAATAAATATAGTGAGTTAGCGGATTATATTATAGTAAATGGATGAATAAATTAGTCCTGTTGGGATTGAATATTAATTAATTAAATAAATTTTAATTGTAAGGGCGATAATTTTACTTTCGCCAATTTTAGTGGAGAACAATATGGCTTGGAACGAACCGGGGAATAATGAAAAAGACCCCTGGAAAAATAAAGGTGGTAAGAATCAAGGGCCACCAGATTTAGATGAACTTCTTAATGATCTTGGTAAAAAAGTTACTGGTATCTTTGGTGGTAAATCCACTAAAGGTGGTTCTGGCTCAGGTAAAAGCTTTTCTAATATTGGTATATCTATCCTTCTTATTGTCGCATCTGTAGTTTATGCATTTAGTGGTTTTTATACCATTAAAGAAGCTGAGCAGGGTATTGTACTAAGATTTGGAGAATACTCAGGTACTGTTGAACCCGGTATTAACTGGAAATGGACTTTTATTGATCGTATTATCCCAGTAGATATGCAAAGTACACGAGAGATGCCTTCTTCAGGTTTCATGCTTACACAAGATGAAAATGTTGTGAATGTAGAGATGCAAATTCAGTATCGTGTGGTTGATGCTCGTAATTATATTTTTAGTGTTACTAATGCTGATGATAGTTTAAAGCAATCACTTGATAGTGCGCTGCGTTATGTTGTAGGTCATGCTGTTATGGATGATATATTAACTAGTGGACGTGAAGATATTCGTCAACAAGTATGGGATGAGTTAGAAAAAATAATTACTCCGTACAATTTAGGTCTCATTATTGTCGATGTTAACTTTAAAGATGCACGTCCGCCAAATGAAGTGAAAGATGCTTTTGATGATGCTATTTCAGCGCAAGAAGATGAAGTGAGGTTCTTACGAGAAGCCGAAGCTTATGCTCGTGGTATTGAGCCAAGAGCTCGTGGTCGAGTCAAACGTATGGAGCAGGAAGCTTTAGCGTATAAGTCGCAAACTGTTTTAGATGCTGAAGGTGAAGTAGCAAAATTTAATAAGCTTTTACCCGAATACATAGCAGCACCTAAAGTAACTCGCGAACGTTTATATATTGCCACAATGGAAAAAGTATATAGCAATACCAGTAAAGTAATGATCGATGTGGAAGGCGGTAATAATATGATGTACTTGCCTTTAGATAAAATTATTCAACAACAAAATAATACTACACGTGGTACAAACACACAGTCTTATACACCTGTTAACCAATCTAGTAATAATACAGCGCCATCTTCTTCAATTAATCGTGCTGATAGATTTAACAGTGGGAGTAACTAGCATATGAAAAATCTTATTATTGCAATAATATCGTTAATATTCATATTAACTGTTTCATGTGTCTTTATTATTTATGAAGGACAACGTGGTATTGTGTTTGAGTTTTCTAAAATAAAACGTGATAGTGTCACCGATGAAATGATGATATTTGAACCTGGTTTACACTTTAAAATACCATTTATACAATCAGTAAAAAAGCTTGATGCACGTATTCAAACATTAGATGAGCCAGCGGATCGCTTTGTTACTTCAGAGAAAAAAGATCTTATTGTCGATTCTTTTGCAAAATGGCGTATTGCTGATTTCTCAACGTATTACCTTCGTACCTCGGGATCCATTGACAATGCTCGTGCGTTACTTAAGCAGAAAATTAACAACGGCTTAAGAACAGAGTTTGGTAATCGTACAATCAAAGAGATTGTCTCGGGTGATCGTGACGCTATTATGAGTAAAGCATTAGAAAGCGCAAAAAGTAGCCGTGAAGATTTGGGTATAGAAGTTGTTGATGTACGTATCAAGGCGATTAATCTACCTACTGAAATCAGTACCTCTATTTATGAGCGAATGCGTGCTGAACGAACTGCTGTTGCTAAGGAACATCGTTCTAAAGGTAAAGAGCAAGCTGAAATTATTCGTGCAACAATTGATGCAAAAGTAACGGTTATGCTTGCTAAAGCACAGAAAAATGCTTTTATTACACGAGGTGAAGGAGATGCATTAGCCGCTAAGGTTTATTCTGATTCTTACACTCAAGATGCTGACTTTTATAGTTTCTATCGTAGTCTAGAAGCATATGAAAAAAGTTTTAGTAGTAAAAACGATATCATGGTTGTTAAGCCTGATAGCCAATTCTTCCGTTTTTTAAAAGACGGTAGTGCAGCTAAAAAATAGTAATCATTGATATATTAGTTCTTGATTATTAATTCTTGATTATTAGTAAAGGCCAGCTTTTTTGCTGGCTTTTTTATGTTGAAATTATACTTGAACATCATAGATTAAAGTTATTAACCGTTATGGAGTGAACACTATAAAAAAATATTTTATTAACTTCTGCTATATTCAGATAAATAATACTAGGTTCTAGTCAATTAAGTGAAAGTACTAATCTCGCGCAAGCTTAAATTTAATCAAGGTAAAAATATG
>JBKEHN010000096.1:0-11628 GCA_046710905.1 Colwellia sp. | reverse complement strand
ACAAACCAGCGCTAAGGAAATCTTTTCCTAACTCAAAGACAGCTTGCTGTTTATCTTTAGTTGGTAAATGATTAAGTCTGACAAGATGTTCATGGACTTTTAATGCGCGGTCTAACTCGCCACGTTTTCGGAATAAATTAGCCATAGCAAAATGTGCTTCTACACTATCGTCTTCAACTTTTAAAGCATCAAGTAGAGAGTCGATGGCTTTATCTTGTTGATTGGATAGTAAATAATTTAAACCGGTAGAGTATTTTATCGATAAATCTTGCTTGGCAATTTGTTGGTTTTGTTTGATACTATTACGCCCCATAAACCAGCCATAAGCCATGGCAACGGGTAATAGTAAAAAAAGTAGTTCAATCATTAGAGCTCTTGAGACAAATTATAGGATGAAGTAGGAAAATAGTGCTAAATCGACTATTACTGGAGTTTATTTTTTGTAAGTAGTTTTTTACTTTTTCGTACTACTCGCCAAAGAATAGTAACGAGTATACCTAGTAAGAAACCTAAGCCGGTAAATAAACTTACCGCTGCAGCAACAGTTATTTCTGTGCGCGCAACTAAATAGTTTAAGGTTAGTAATTGATCGTTTTGGCTACCAAAAATAAATGCAACGGCCAGTAAAACTAAAATAAAAAAGAGAGTTAAATATAATCGCACTATGACGAGCCTTATCAAGTTATACCTAAAATTATGCCAAAAAAAAACGACATAGTTAACATGCCGTTTATTATCTAATTTTTTAGTTCGCTTTGCAATTTATGCTACAGAAAGATTAACTCTTTCACGTAACTCTTTACCTGGCTTAAAGTGAGGTACATATTTACCACTTAACTCAACTGATTCACCAGTTTTTGGATTTCTACCAACTCGTGGAGCGCGATAATGTAATGAAAAACTACCAAAACCTCGAATTTCAATACGCTCTCCTTTTGACAAGGATTGCGCCATTAATTCTAAAATTTCTTTTATAGATATTTCCACTTCTTTAGCGGATAAATGACTTAATTTATCGGCTAACTTCTCAATAAGTTCTGACTTAGTCATTTTGACCTCTCAGTATTTACCTAGCACCGCGCAACTTTACTAATTAACATTAAAAAAATAGTAAAAATTGGCTCCGCCAATGGCGTTAAAAATAAGAAAAGAGTATCACCACGATAGTGATAAATACTCTTTTCACCTGCTGTATTAATTACAGCACCATTGCAAAGTAAAACTATTTCCAGTTAAGGAAAATTAGTTTTTAGCGTTTTTAAACGCTGCAGCCATAGCACTTAAACCAGTTTCTTCTACTTGGTTTAGGTTATCCATTGCTTCACGTTCATCAGCTTGATCTTTTGCTTTGATAGATAGACTAATAGCACGGTTCTTACGATCCACACCCATAAATCTAGCTTCAACGTCGTCACCAACTTTTAATACTGTAGATGCATCTTCGATACGCTCTACAGAAATGTCGCTAACACGAAGGTAACCTTCAACACTCTCAGCTAACAGGATAGTTGCGCCTTTAGCATCAACTTCAGTTACCTTACCATTAACAATAGCACCTTTTTTCTTATCTGCAAGATACATATTGAACGGGTCGTCTTCAGCTTGTTTAACGCCTAACGAGATACGCTCACGTTCTGGGTCAACTTGAAGAACGATAGCGTCGATTTCATCGCCTTTCTTATAATCACGAACAGCTTCTTCACCGCCAGCCCATGAAATATCAGATAAGTGAACTAAACCATCAATGCCGCCGTCAAGACCGATAAAGATACCAAAGTCAGTGATTGACTTGATTTTACCAGATACTTTATCACCTTTGTTGAAGTTTTTAGCAAACTCTTCCCAAGGGTTAGCAATACACTGTTTAAGACCTAAAGAAATACGACGACGTTCTTCATCAATTTCTAATACTAGAACTTCAACTGTGTCACCTAAGTTAACAACTTTAGATGGGTGGATATTTTTATTAGTCCAATCCATTTCAGAAACGTGGACTAAACCTTCAACGCCTTCTTGGATTTCAACGAAACAACCGTAGTCAGTTAAGTTAGTTACGCGACCAGAAAGTTTAGAACCTTCTGGGTAACGGTTAGCAATTGCTACCCATGGATCTTCGCCTAACTGCTTCATACCTAGAGATACACGAGTGCGCTCACGGTCGAATTTTAATACTTTAACTTGTATTTCATCGCCAACATTTACGATTTCACTTGGGTGTTTAACACGTTTCCAAGCCATATCTGTGATATGTAATAAACCATCAATTCCGCCTAAGTCAACAAATGCGCCGTAGTCAGTAAGGTTCTTAACGATACCTTTAACTTCTTGGCCTTCAGCTAATGACTCAAGTAATTCATCACGTTCTGCACTACCTTCAGCTTCGATTACAGCACGACGTGAAACAACTACGTTATTACGCTTTTGATCAAGCTTAATAACTTTAAATTCTAGAGGCTTACCTTCAAGGTGAGCAGTGTCACGTACTGGACGAACATCTACTAATGAACCGGGTAAGAAAGCACGGATATCGCTAACTTCAACAGTAAAACCACCTTTAACTTTACCGTTAATAACACCGATAACAGTTTCTTTTTCTTCATATGCTTTTTCAAGCACTTGCCATGCTTCGTGACGTTTTGCTTTTTCACGAGATAGAATAGTTTCACCGAAACCATCATCTGTTGCATCTAAGGCTACGTCAATCTCATCACCAACGACTACTTCAACTTCACCAGCAGCGTTTTTAAATTGATCAATTGAGATAACACTCTCAGATTTTAAGCCAGCATCAACAATTACATTGTCTTTGTTAACGGCTACGATTGTTCCGCGAATGATTGATCCCGGACGTGTTTCGATTTCTTTTAAACTTTCTTCAAAAAGTTGCGCAAAATTTTCCATAACTTGTTATAAACTCAGCTATTAATCCAGTCAACGTCATTGTTTCATGGGGTTATTAAGTATGCCCAGTGTGTCCATACAGTAGGCTTTCTATTAAAAGTTCTTTAATACTAGCTGATATTAATACTTTCGCTAGCATAAAGCTGTTTGTTTTACGTTAATTTGCCATTAGCAAAAGTAAGGATTTTATTGACTACTTCCATAATAGAAATATCAGTAGAATCAATGATTAACGCACCTTCTGCTGGGACAAGTGGAGCAACCTTGCGGTTCTGATCACGATCATCTCGCTGGCGTATGTCTTCCAAAAGGCGACAGATATTAACATCAATCCCCTTGCCTTTCAACTGATTAAACCTTCTTTGTGCGCGTTCATCTGCGCTGGCAGTCAAAAATACTTTAACTGGTGCTTGAGTAAAAACGACCGTACCCATGTCACGTCCATCAGCAACTAAGCCAGGACTGACACTAAAAGCACGTTGTCTGCGCAGTAATGCTTCTCTAACACGAGGGAATGCAGCTACTTTCGATGCCAATTCACCCACTTCTTCAGTACGTATAATCTCGGTAACATTCTCACCCTCTAAAATAACTTTACTTTCACCTTGGCTATTAACTTCAAATTGCACATCTAAATGAGCAGCCATAGGGATAAGAGCTTCTTCGTCATCTAACGCAAGTTGATGATACTGAATTGCTACGGCTAAGACACGGTAAATAGCACCACTATCGAGAAGTTGCCAACCTAATTGATCGGCAACTATTCTAGCAACTGTGCCTTTACCTGCGCCACTAGGACCATCAATGGTAATAACCGGATTGCTTTCCTGCATAAATTTTTCTCCTAACATCAAAAATCCGCGAAATTATACGGGATTTATAGAGTAATACCAATCGGACTATTTTATTGATCACTTAGCGAGAATTAAAATACTTAGAGACAAGGCATTGATTAAAGAGAATGGTGCTTCTCTTTAATCAATAACGCGGCATATAAGCCTTTTAAAAATAAGCCTTTTGTGGGCCCATTAGCAAACTGATAACATCACAAAATGAATGAAATATAGACTAACTACGTTTAACTCATTTTGTTTATTTTAAGCTCACTAATGTAACTGTAAGTTGACTAATAAATTAATCCGTTTGATATGAAATCACGTAAAAATATTATTTAGTAAAATAATTAGCAAGACACTTGTGCTAACTTTTCGAAGTAATCAGGAAATGTTTTAGCCGTACACTTAGGGTCATTAATAGTTACCGGTGTATTGCCCAGAGCAACGAGAGAAAAACACATAGCGACTCGATGATCGTTATATGTATCAATTTCTGCATGGTTTAGCGATGAAGGTGGAGTAATTGAAATATAATCTTCACCTTCAATAACTTCTGCTCCAACTTTTCTTAGTTCAGTAGCCATGGCATTTAATCGGTCTGTTTCTTTTACACGCCAGTTATATATATTTCTAATAGTTGTTGTACCAGTCGCAAAAAGTGCTGTAGTAGCAATTGTCATAGCTGCATCAGGAATATGATTCATATCCATATCTACTGCTGTCAACGGCTTCCCTATAACTGTGATTGACTCATCATTCCAATGAACTTCTGCCCCCATTTTTTCAAGAACATCTGCAAAGTGCTTATCTCCCTGAACACTGAGCTTACCAACACCATGAACAGTGACTTCCCCACCCTTAATAGCGCCCGCAGCTAAGAAATATGACGCCGATGATGCATCACCTTCCACCATATATTTATCTAGCGCTTGATATGACTGATTACCATTAACGTAGAAAGACTTATAATCATTGTTTTGAACATTAACACCAAATCGAAACATAATATCTAACGTAATATCAATATAAGGCTTGGAAACTAATTCACCCTCAATTTCTATGGTGGTATCAGTTTCTAATAAAGGTACAATCATCAAAATAGCCGTTAAAAATTGACTTGAGATAGAGCCATCAATCGTCACTGTATTACCAGTTAACGCTTTACCTTTAATTTTTACTGGTGGGTAATCTTTATTTTCTAAGTATTCTATATCGCCGCCTAACTGTGCTAAAGCATCAACTAAATGTCCAATTGGACGCTCTTTCATTCTTGGTTCGCCAGTGAGGATAAATTCACCTTCGCTGGCCGCAAGTGCTGCACACAATGGACGCATCGCTGTACCCGCATTACCCAAGTATAATTCTAGCGGCTCTCTAGACTTGAAAAAACCATTATTACCTATAACAGTACACTCTGTACCACAATCACTTAAGTTATATTCAATATCAAGAGTTTTTAAAGCATTTAACATATGGTTAATGTCATCGCTCACTAATAAGTTAGTAATTTTTGTCACGCCATTCGCTAATGCTGCAATTAACAGTGCACGGTTAGATAAGCTTTTTGAACCAGGCAAAAATATTTCTCCATTAATCTTACCTATTGGATTTAATGTTAACTGTTCCACTTTAGCTATTCCTCTTTTCAAACTGTTGCATAAATTCTACAAGTGCTTGTACACCTTCAAATGGCATTGCGTTATAAATGCTGGCGCGCATGCCTCCGACCATTCTATGGCCTTGAAGTGCAGTTAACCCTGCAGCTTCAGATTCAACTAAAAACTTTTCATTTAAACTATCCTCTTTCAACCAAAAAGGAACATTCATTTTACTACGATATTCGGTATCAATAATATTTTGATAAAAATCACTGTCATCAATAGCTTGATACAATAACGCCGCTTTAGCTTGATTAATTTTAGCTATCGCCTTCACGCCACCTAAATCTTTAAGCCACTGAAAGACTAAGCCCGCAAGATACCAAGCATACGTTGGTGGGGTATTGTACATAGAACCATTATCTGCAGCGGTTTTATAATTCATAATACACGGTGTTGCTATTTGAGCCTGACCCAATAAGTCTTCGCGAACAATGATAATAGTTAATCCCGATGGACCAATATTTTTTTGTGCTCCGGCATAGATTAAGCCGAATTTACTGACATCGACTTCATGGGATAAGATAGTTGAAGACATATCAGCAACCAAAGGCACACCATTAGTTTCCGGAATAGTATTGATTTCAAGACCATTAACTGTTTCATTAGGGCAATAATGAACATATGCAGCCTCGGGGTTAAGAGGCCATTTTTGACTTTCCATTAGGCTTGATTGAGATGCTGTATCTTGATTAATGTTAATAACATTGATCTTACCAAAGTTTTTTGCTTCAACAGCTGCTGCTTTAGACCATGAACCAGATACAATATAATCAGCTGTCTTGTCTTGAGCTAATAGATTAAGGGGAACTGCAGAAAACTGCCCACGTCCACCACCATGACAAAACAACACTTTATAATTATCAGGAATAGACATCAGCTCACGTAAATCTACTTCTGCTTGCACAGCCATTGCCATATAAATATCGCTACGATGACTTAATTCCATTACAGAACTACCGGTATCTTGCCAATTAATAAACTCTTGTTGTGCTTTTATCATTACAGGGGTCGGCAACATCGCTGGTCCAGCACAAAAATTAAAAAATTCTGACATTATCATTCCTATTCTTTTAACTGCTATTTGAATTACTTGTTTTTACTTCAGACATTTCACTTAAAAAATAACATTAAAAAAGGCGGTTATTAGCCGCCTTTTTAATATTACTACGACAATTATTCTTTATTGTCGTCTTGTGGGCTATCTGCTTCATCTTGTTGAGCGCTATGCTCGGGATTGTGCTCTGGACTCGTTTCAATAAGTTCATCACCGTTAACAACTTCTTCAAGCTGTTCTGGCTCTTCAATTTCATCAATACGTTGTAATGCAACCACATGCTCATCATCAGCAGTACGGATTAAACGTACGCCTTGAGTATTACGACCTATAACACTAACCTCATTAACGCGAGTACGTACTAATGTACCACTATCAGTAATTAACATTATTTCATCAAGGTCTTCAACTTGAACTGCACCTACGACTTTACCATTACGTTCACTCACTTTAATAGAGACGACACCTTTCGTTGCTCTACTCTTAGCTGGATATTCAGCTAAATCAGTACGCTTACCAAAACCATTTTCAGTAATAGTTAAGATAGGACCAGCATTTTTAGGGACTATAAGTGAAATAACTTTTTGATCACCTTCAAGTTTCATACCACGAACACCAGTACCAGTTCGACCGATAGGTTTTAACGCCCAACGTTGCTCGCCAGTTTCTGGATCAAGTTTTATTTCACCTGTTTCGCTATCACGCACTTTTTCGTTAAAGCGAACAACTTTACCAGCATCAGAAAACAACATAATATCATTGTTACCATCGGTAATATCAACACCAATTAAAGTATCATCATCGCGTAGGTTTAAGGCAATAATACCATTAGCACGTTGATTTGAATAAGCATCTAAACGTGTTTTCTTAACCGTTCCAGAAGCTGTTGCCATAACAATATATTTATCATCTGCATATTCACGGACTGGTAAAATAGCCGTGATACGTTCATCACTTTCTAATGGTAAAATGTTTACAATAGGTCGTCCACGCGCTGTACGGCTAGCTAATGGTAATTGGAAAACTTTCAACCAATATAATTTACCGCGATCGGAGAAACATAAAATAGTGTCATGGGTATTAGCCACAAGTAAACGTTCAATGAAATCTTCTTCTTTCATCTTGGTTGCTGCTTTACCCTTACCGCCACGGCGCTGAGCTTCATAATCACTCAAGACTTGATATTTAACATAGCCTTCATGTGATAATGTCACTACAACATCTTCTTCAGTGATTAAATCTTCTAAAGACAGATCATGTGAAGCATTAGTAATTTCAGTTCTACGCTCATCACCAAACTCATCACGAATAGCAACAAGTTCTTCACAAATAACTTCCATCAAACGAGCAGGTGTAGCCAAAATATGCATTAATTCTGCAATAAGGCCTAATAACGCTTTGTACTCGCTTAGAATTTTATCGTGTTCCATACCAGATAGTTTGTATAACTGTAGGTCGACAATTGCTTTTGCTTGCTCAGCAGTTAAGTAATATAAACCATCACGAATACCATATTCTGGTTCTAACCATTCAGGACGTGCTGCATCGTTACCTGCTTCGCTGAGCATATTAGCAACATTACCAAGTTCCCAACCTTGCGAGATAAGCTTTTCTTCGGATTCTTTTCTATTATTCGAATTTTTAATCATTTCAATGATTGGGTCTATATTTGCTAAAGCAATTGATAGACCCTCTAAGATATGAGCACGGTCACGCGCTTTTCTTAATTCAAATATAGTACGACGAGTAACAACTTCACGTCGGTGTAACACAAACGCTTCTAGCATTTCTTTTATGTTAAATATTTTTGGTTGACCATTAGTTAATGCCACCATATTTAAACCAAAAGAAACCTGCATTTGGGTCAGCTTATATAAGTTATTTAAAACAACTTCACCCACTTCACCACGCTTGATTTCAATAACCATACGCATGCCATCTTTATCAGACTCATCACGTAAGGCAGAGATGCCTTCAAGACGTTTATCTTTAACAAGCTCAGCCATTTTTTCAATTAAACGTGCTTTGTTTACTTGATAGGGTAATTCGTGAACTATTATTGTTTCTTTACCCGTGGTTTCATGTACATCAATACTTGCACGTGCACGTATTTTTATTTTACCACGCCCCGTTCGGTACGCTTCTTCAATACCGGCACGACCACTAATAATACCTGCTGTTGGAAAGTCAGGTCCTGGGATATATTGTAAAATTTCTTCAAACGTTAATTCACTGTTTTCAATAAGCGCTAAACAAGCATTGATAACTTCAGTTAAATTATGTGGTGGAATATTGGTTGCCATACCCACAGCGATACCTGACGTACCATTTACTAGTAAGTTAGGTACTCGAGTAGGCATAACCGCTGGTATATGTTCTGTACCATCGTAGTTAGGTACAAAATCGACGGTTTCTTTATCTAAATCGGCGAGAATAGAATGTGCAATTTTAGACATCCTAATTTCGGTATAACGCATTGCAGCTGCGCTATCACCATCAACAGAGCCAAAGTTACCTTGTCCATCGACAAGCATATAACGTAAGGAGAATGGCTGTGCCATACGAACTATTGTATCGTAAACTGCAGTATCACCATGAGGGTGATACTTACCTATTACGTCACCAACCACACGGGCTGATTTTTTATAGGCTTTATTCCAATCATTACCTAATACATCCATGGCAAATAATACCCGGCGATGTACAGGTTTTAAGCCATCACGAACGTCAGGCAATGCTCGCCCGACTATAACGCTCATGGCATAATCTAAATAAGAGGTTTTTAGTTCATCTTCAATATTAACTGGAACTATTTGTTTGGCCAGATCGGACATAAATCGATGGTATCCCTTAACTAATTCTTTTGCCTAAAAATACCGTTTATAACAGCAATGCTATTTTTTAGTATTAATTAAACAGTATTTTAAAGATTTTATTGTTATGTAATTGTTATATAACAGACACTAATAATAGTAATCAACGCAGCATACTAGCATATAAATGTTTGATGCCATACAGCTTTATTTAAAGGTTTTTTTAGGGGATATTAACCGCTCAAAAAAGCACCAAAAAACAGTAGATTTGATCTATCTTCTTTGCTTAAAAATAACTTTCGTTTAGAATTGAGATATTGAAGTTAATTTAAAGTAGTGAATGTATGTCAATCAAACCTCCTAACGTGAATAAAGCTGAAATTGCAAAATTTGAACAAGTTGCTAGCCAATGGTGGGATTTAACTGGTGATTTTAAACCCTTACATCAAATTAACCCATTAAGAATGCAGTTTATAAGTCAACACATCGCCACTCAGGTTAATGATATTGAGTCAAATAACGGCTTTTATAATAAAGAGGTTATTGATGTGGGTTGTGGTGGTGGAATATTATCTGAGTCACTGGCAAAACTGGGTGCAAAGGTAACCGGTATTGATATGGGTACTGAGCCACTAAATGTTGCAAATTTACATGCCCTTGAAACCGGCGTGTCTATTAATTATCAAAAAATTACTGCAGAAGAAAAAGCAGTAAAAAATCCAGAGTGTTTTGATGTAGTGACCTGTATGGAAATGTTAGAACATGTTCCTGATCCTGAATCAGTGATTCAAGCATGCTCTACTTTAGCAAAACCTGGCGGTTTGATATTCTTTTCAACCCTTAACAAAAGTATTAAATCTTATTTACTTGCCATAGTCGCTGCTGAAAAACTACTCAAAATAGTCCCTGATGGTACCCATGATCATGAAAAATTTATTCGTCCATCGCAACTTATTAGTTGGGCTGAAGCACATGGATTAAAGTGTATTGATACCAGTGGAATTCATTACAACCCTATAACAGGCAACCATAAGCTAAATAACTCCCTTGATGTCAATTACATATTATGTTGTTACAAGCTTTAAAATAGGTGTTGTTAATTACTAGTATTTATAAGTGAATGATTACTCAATTTATTGATGTATAAACAACTAAGTGGTTCATACATCAATAAGTGCTCATATCAATACCACAAGCCACTGTAAAATAGGTCATCGATTATATTTAGATTAATTCACTTTAGATGACATAAATATTTATTTAAATATCAGGTTTAAAATAAATAAAATAATCGTTGCTTTTAGTAAATTCCAAAATGAAAAAGTCTTGCTAGGTTAGTCATCACTAACCGTAAATACACTACAAAAAAGATCACAAAAATCAACTTATTTTATCCCTTGCAAAATAGCTAAAACCTCACTATCTTGTGTCTACAATTGTAAAAAGCCCTAGATATTGTGCATTTGATGCTCAGTTGTTGTTTTAATATTACGTATTTTAG
Source organism: Colwellia sp. (assembly GCA_046710905.1). Lineage (GTDB taxonomy): Bacteria > Pseudomonadota > Gammaproteobacteria > Enterobacterales > Alteromonadaceae > Colwellia. The sequence goes on along the minus strand of JBKEHN010000096.1, from coordinate 862 downwards.
TCACTCATTTCTAATACGTATGTGGGTTTTTTTATTAGGGACGTTTTACATCCTTTTGTTAGGAATAATAAACAATAACAATAATCGCTTTGCAGGTATTTCATGAATAACAACCTTTCTGTAACTAAACGAAATGGTAAAAAAGAAGCCATTGATTTAGAAAAAATTCACCGTGTTATTGCTTGGGCGGCTGATGGCTTGGAGCAAGTATCGGTTTCTCAAGTTGAATTAAAATCTCACATTCAGTTTTATGACGGTATCAAAACTGAAGATATTCATGAAACTATTATTAAAGCCGCTGCTGACTTGATATCTGAAGAAACTCCAGACTATCAATATTTAGCTGCTCGCTTAGCGGTATTTCATCTCCGTAAAAAAGCCTATGGACAATTTGAACCACCAGCGCTTTATGATCATGTAGTCAAATTAGTCGAAGCAGGAAAGTATGATCAACACCTACTAGCAGATTATGACAAAGATGACTTTGAATATATGGCCAATTTTATGGACCATAGCCGTGATCTTAATTTCAGTTATGCTGCGATGAAACAGCTTGAAGGTAAGTATTTAGTACAAAATCGTGTCTCTGGTGAAATCTACGAGAGTGCACAATTTTTATATATATTAGTAGCGGCGTGCTTGTTTGCTAAATATCCTGCTGAGACTCGTTTAACTTATGTAGAAAATTTTTATCACGCTATTTCACATTTCAAAATATCGCTACCAACACCTATCATGGCTGGTGTTCGTACACCAACACGGCAATTCTCATCGTGCGTATTGATTGAGTGTGGAGATAGTTTAGATTCAATTAATGCGACATCAAGTGCTATTGTTAAGTATGTTTCTCAACGTGCAGGTA
>JBKEHN010000095.1:0-11927 GCA_046710905.1 Colwellia sp. | reverse complement strand
CGGATTAATATTACTAATATCAATCCTGTGAATAATTAGTAGAATAAGGCTAAATCAATTAACCTCCTTCTTTGCACCTTGCCATCGCCAAAACCTTTGCATAGCAAGATATTCGCAGCGTTTATTGCTGTAAAAATTTATATCATCATGATGCAGTAACTTGTCTAAATAAAAATTGATAGTATGCGCTAAAGCACTGCTAGGATTGTTGTTATAGGTACTAAGTAGCATAATAAGCCAGTTTTCCATATAAGCGAATTCATTTGATACGGTTAGGCACATAATGTTTTTTCTCCTTGAAGGTCATCACAGCTGGTACTACTTGCCAATAAGGTATGCCAAATAACTGTTTTAGCATTAGCATTTAAACACTTACAGTCACCACAATGTAGTAAACCTGAATTGAGTAAATGCGCTAGTAAATTACTTGATATCTCTACCTGCACTTTGTTGACATTATTAACAGTTATCGTTGTCATATCTCCTCCCCCATGTTTTTATTAAGTATAAACAAAGAATGACTCTAATACAAATGATAATCATTATCAACTGGTGTTTTTTATAAAGAAAATGAAAGTGAATGTTATTTTGTATTACTTATGCTCATTAATCAGTACACTAAATGTCGATATTGAATAGTATAGGATGAGTATATGAACGCAGCAGTAAGCGTACAGTCACTTTGCAAAAATTATAAAGATCTCTGCGCAGTTGATAATGTGAGTTTTGAAGTACACCAAGGGCATTGTTTTGGATTACTTGGACCTAATGGCGCAGGGAAAACCACTACCATTGAAATTATGGAAGGTATTATAAGCCCGACATCAGGGCATGTGCTTTATCAAGGGCAGCAGTTAGATAGTCAGATATCTCAGCAAATAGGTATCCAATTTCAGCATACTGCCTTACAAGATTATTTAACGGTTAAAGAAACACTCACCTTATTTGCTTCCTTTTATCAAAATACATTATCACAAGCACAATTAGTCGAGTTATGTGATTTAAGTGAGTTTTTAGACCGTGATAATCGCTTATTATCGGGTGGGCAAAGGCAACGATTACTGCTTGCTTTAGCGTTGATTAATGATCCTAAAATTATCTTTCTTGACGAGCCAACAACAGGCTTAGATCCCCATGCCCGTCGAAATTTCTGGCAACTGATTACAAATATTAAAGCGCAAAATAAAACGATTATTTTAACGACCCACTATATGGATGAAGCAGAGCAGCTTTGCGACGATATTGTCATTATGGATCAAGGCAAAATAATTGAAGCGGGTACGCCTCACCAACTACTATCGAAACATTTTGAAGACGTTTTTATCTACTTACCTCTGGCGCAGGTTTCAAACGAGCTGGTTAAAGAGCATGGTTGGAAGAAATTAACTGATCGCATTGAAATAGCCAGTAAAAACGTAGAACAAACGTTGAGCCTGTTGATGAGACATAGCGTCTCTCTTGAAGGCTTACATGTTAAGTCAGCTAATCTCGATGACTTATTTATGAAGCTAACAGGCCATTCACTACAAGCATAGCTTGATTGTACTTGATATTTGAGGAAGTAATATGATTTTCAAACGTTTTTTTGCGGTATTTAAAGCACGAAATATTGAATTTTTTCGTGATAGATCTGCGCTTGGCTGGAACCTAATCTTTCCTGTTTTATTATTAGTTGGATTTTCGTTTATCTTTTCAGGGGATGGGCGTCCAGCCTATAAAATTGGTTTACTTATTGAGCCAGGACAAAATGAAAGTGCGGCACAAATAACACTTAGGCAATTACGTTTTATTGATTTTATTGAGTATAGTGATCTTAATACCGCTAAAGAGAAAATTAGCCGGCACAGTCTTGATTTGTTAGTGGACTATAATACTCAACATTATTGGGTTAATGAAGAGTCACCAAAAAGTTATTTAGTTGAAAAAATATTTCTTGGTCAATCGCTTGAGGCGAAGTCAGGCTTTACTCGTTTACAAAGCAGCGGCAAAAGTATCCGTTACGTTGATTGGGTTTTACCGGGTATATTGGGTATGAATATGATGTTCAGTTGCCTATTTGGTGTTGGTTATGTCATTGTGAGATATCGAAAAAACTCAGTATTAAAACGTTTAAAAGCAACACCATTATCTTCATTTGAATTTATTTCTGCACAATTATTCTCACGTTTATTCATTGTGATGTTTATGTCAACGGTAGTTTACTGTGGTTGTAATATCTTTTTCGACTTTTTTATGCTGGGAAGTTACCTCGATCTATTTATTATTGGCGTATTAGGAGCTTTTTGTTTAATTAGTCTAGGATTACTTGTAGCAAGTCGAAGCAAAAGCGAAGAGCTTATTGGCGGGCTATTGAATTTAACATCTTGGCCTATGATGATGCTTTCAAGTGTTTGGTTCAGTTTAGAAGGTGCACCTAATGGCTTAAAAGTACTGGCAAACTTTATGCCTTTAACCCATTTAGTGGCGGGTGCAAGAGCAGTTATTACCGAAGGGGCCACACTGAGTGATATTAGCTTTCATGTTAATGTTTTATTACTGATGAGTTGTATTTTTTTAGTATTAGGCGCTTCTTTTTTCAGTTGGAATACCGAGAGATAGACGTTTATTGCGATAATTATTTTCTTGGAATAATTGAGTTTTCCAAGTAAATAAAATTTATATGATGATATTCTAGTGTAGTATTACTATGATAAACAGGCGAGTAGAATAATACTTTTGAAAGGTTTACGCCATTATCTAGGTTTGTGGTAATGGTGTGGTCATACCAGTATACTTGCTTTAAATACGTCGTTGTCAGTTAAATCACAATGGCATTCCCCCTTATTTAAAGAGACCTATTATGTCCGTAGTGATTAGTGGAACTGGTTTGTACACTCCAATGCAGAGCATCTCCAATGATGAGTTAGTACATTGTTTTAACCAATATGTAGAGAAATTTAATCTGACCAATAGTCAGGCTATTGAAGATGGCAAGGTAATCGCGTTATCTCCTTCAAATAGTAGTTTTATTGAAAAAGCTTCGGGTATTAAAAGTCGCTATGTCATGGAAAAAGACAACATTCTCAATGTTGATGTGATGGCACCACGCTATACAGAGCGTAGTAATGACGAATTATCAATGCAGGCTGAAATAGGTGTCGCTGCAGCTAAAGAAGCGATGTTAGCGGCTAATAAAACGCCTGCCGATATTGATCTTATTATTGTTGCTTGTGCTTATACACAGCGTTCATATCCAGCGATGGCGATTGAAATACAACATGCCCTTGGTTGTAGTGGTTGGGGTTTTGACATGTTGGTTGCTTGTTCTGCTGCGACCTTTGGTATTATTAATGCAGCTAATGCTATTAGAAGTGGTACAGCTAAAACAGTATTGGTGATTAACCCTGAAATATTATCACCACAAATTAATTACCGAGATAGAGATAGCCATTTTATTTTTGGTGATGTAGCAACGGCTTCTATCATTGAAGATGAAAGTACAGCCAATGCCGAGCATGTTTTTAAAATCATCAGTGAACAACCGATGACCAGCTTCTCAAATAATATTCGTAGTAATATTGGTTATATGAACAACTGTAGTCCAGATAATGCTGATGATGTCGATAAGCTCTTTATCCAGCAGGGACGAAAAGTTTTTAAAGAAGTATTACCTATGGTCTCTCAGTTAATTACCAGTGAAATGGAAAAAATGGATTTGGGTGCTGATGATATTAAGCGATTATATTTACATCAGGCTAATATTAATATGAATAATTTCATCGCTAAAAAAGTACTTGGCAGAGAGCCTGATAGCAATGAAGCCCCTATTATATTAGATGAATATGCTAATACGAGTTCAGCAGGCTGTATTATCGCTTTACACAAAAATAAACAGGGCTTAGTGTTGGGAGATAAGACTGTCTTATGCTCTTTTGGCGCTGGTTACTCAGCGTGTTGTTTATTGTTGGAATATGTCTAGAACAGCTGTTATTTAAAATAAGGCTTATGTAAGATGTCGCAATCTAATCTTTGGCAAATACATACCGATACAGGCGATTTTGCTGAACTTTGCAATGGCCTTTATCAGCGAGAAATTAGTATTATTGCCAAAGGAAATTTTGTAAGTGCTCAGGCTGTACAGGCTAGATTAGAAAGTTTATCTTACTACATAACCCTTACCGCACATGCTATGATACGCGTCATCGAACTTGGACAATCACCACTGCTGTTGGATACTCATAACGCCAGTTGGTCAGCCAAGCAAAGTAAACATACGCCTTGGTTTCGTAAAGAAATAGCTCAGGCAGCTAAGCAAGAATTAGCCAATACAATTAGCTGGTATTTACAAGAGGACATCTATGTCGGCCTTGTTGTTCCTGTGTTGTTAGTTGATCACATTATTATTGATTGTATTGACCGTATCGATATTGATAAGCAGAGGATAAGAACTAATGTTGGTGGTTGGTTTTCGTTAACCACAGATGAATGTTTAAATACTGAACAGCCAGTAAATAAACGTCTGCTTCAACCCAATAAAAAAATAATGATCTCAGCCTGCACTGGTCATCGCTGGCAAGGTAATAGTAAGCAAATCCCTATTATTCCAACACTGAGAGAATTGTTACTATCTTGCTCTATTAATTGGAAAAACTTCAAAAAACCGTTAGCTATGTAACTCTGCCCATAGATAGGTATAATGAAGGTAATTATCTCGTTTATTCTACACTTTGCATTATTTATTAGTTAGGTTGTCATGCGCGTATTCACAGTAATTTTGCTGATTCTATTAATTTTACTTCAATACCGACTTTGGTTTGGTAAAAATAGTGTGCCTGATTATCTCGTGCTGATAGAAAATGTTGTGCGCCAGCAAAGTGCAAATGAAAAATTACAGCAACGAAACAAGTTACTTTTTGCTGACACGGATGATTTGAAATTAGGACTTGAAGCGATTGAAGAACGTGCTCGAAATGAGTTAGGTATGATCAAAGACAATGAAATGTTTTTCCGTCTTATCCCTAAAGAAAGTAATACACGTAATGTAAATAATTAGATGAAAAGCAAGGTAACTTCTTGATGGAGTCAGTACTAAAGTTCATTGTTATTGTACCCGCAGCAGGTGTGGGAAAACGTATGCAAGCAAATTGTCCCAAACAATATCTCTGTATCAATAATGAAACTATTTTATCGCATACAGTAACAAGGTTGTTAAGTCACCCGTTAATCAAGCAAGTCATTATTGCTTTAGGAGACGATGATCAATACTTTGCACAGTCTCAATTAGCGCATCATAAAGATATTATCTCTGTAAACGGCGGCATTGAGCGAGTTAACTCTGTACTCAATGGTTTAAAAGCGGTCGATGAGAAAAAGTATCCTTGGGTATTAGTCCATGATGCGGCGCGTCCTTGTGTCAGTCTTGAAGATATCGATAAGTTAATTAATCAATGTTTAAGCAATGATCAGGGCGGAATATTAGCCACACCGGTTCGAGATACCATGAAACGTAGTATATCTTCTAAAGATAAGGTCAAAGGCGATAGTAGTTCGATACAGAGTACTATAGAACGAGAGCAGTTATGGCACGCGTTGACACCACAGTTATATAAAACGGCTGAACTCACCTTTGCTATAGAACAGGCTCTTGTAAAGGGCTTAAAAATAACCGATGAAGCTTCAGCCATTGAATATGCTAACTTACCTAGTTTATTAGTGTCAGCAAGTAGTGAGAATATAAAAATAACACATCCTAATGATTTAGCATTAGCTGAATTTTATTTAAATAAGCAAGCAAATAACTAGGACAATAAAATGCGTATTGGTCATGGTTTTGATGTACATAAATTTGGTGGCGAAGGGCCTTTAGTGCTCGGTGGTGTAGATATACCGTTTGAACAGGGGTTTATTGCTCACTCAGATGGCGATGTTGTGATTCATGCGCTTTGTGACGCTATTTTAGGTGCTTTGTGTTTAGCTGATATAGGTCATCATTTTCCTGATACTGATGGCCAATATGAAAATATTTCTAGTCGAATTTTATTGCGTCATGTAGTTTCGTTAATGACAGATAAAGGTTTTCAACTAGGCAATGCAGACATTACGGTAGTAGCACAAGCACCCAAAATGGCTGCTCATTTATTATCGATGCGTACTTGTTTAAGTGAAGACTTAAAAACAAACATTGATCAAGTTAATGTTAAAGCTACTACCACTGAACAACTAGGATATACCGGACGAAAAGAAGGGGTAGCAGTACATGCTGTCGTTTTATTAACAGCGATAGAGCAACCTTTGCCTTCTATGGAAGAAATTCAAAATATTTAGTTAGTTTTATTACCTAATTACTTTTGTCGCCTTTATAGCTAGCTCATTACCGAATTAAAAGAAGATTAATAACATGCTAACAGAACAAGCCTACTTTCATGGAAAACCAGAATCAAATGGTTTATTACGTAGCCAAATAAGTGACTTTACCGTTGTTGAAGTACTACCCTTTTTGCCTTGTGGTGAAGGAGAGCATTTATTTATACATATTCGAAAAACAGGGGCTAACACCTTATTTGTTGCTCGAGAGCTCGCTAAATATTTCAACGTAAAAGAACAGCTTGTTTCCTATGCTGGCTTAAAAGATCGCTTTGCGGTTACTGAGCAGTGGTTTGGTGTTCATGTTCCAGGTAAGCAAGAATATGACTTAGATGATTTGAATATTGAAGGCGTAGAAATACTGTCACACAAACGACACAATAAAAAATTACGTACAGGTGCACTATCAGGCAACCGCTTCGAACTTATTTTACGTGAAGTGACAGCAATCAAGGCCTTCACTGAACGCTGGCAAAAAATTGTTGAACAAGGGGTACCTAATTATTTTGGCGAACAACGTTTTGGTATTGGCGGTGGTAACATTGAGCGTGCTTTATCTTTGTTTGCAGGTCAAAAAATAAAAGATAAGAAAAAGCGTGGTATCTACTTATCAGCAGCCCGCTCTCATATTTTTAACAGTGTACTCAATGAACGTATTCAGCAACAACGTTTTGATAAAGTGGCTGTTGGTGATGTATTAATGCTGGCGGGTACACAATCGGTGTTTCACCTTGATGAAGTAGATAGCGCTATTGAACAGCGTTTTATTGATAAAGATTTAGATATAACTGCAACTATGTGGGGGGCTGGTGAATTAATGACTAGCAATGAACCCTTGGCATTAGAGCAAGTCATAGCTGATAAAAACCCAGAGTTTTGCCAAGGTTTACCACGTTTTGGCCTAAAACAAGAGCGACGTCGTATTCGTTTAACGGTGAGCGATACCGACTTGGAATTGTTGTCAGCATCAGAAAGCTTAGTTCATGAAGGAAAGAACGCAGTAAAAATTAGTTTCTTTTTACCGCCAGGTAGCTATGCCACGACAGTTTTACGTGAGTTATTGAATTACCAGGATATGACAACGCGTGTTGATAAAAGAGAAGTAACTGTAACCCCTAATGAGCAGGAATTGGCATAAATCATGGATGAGCAAAGTTTGGCAAGTCATATGAAAATATTATTGAGCAATGATGATGGTGTTCACGCATTAGGGATTAAAGTGCTTTTTGATGAACTCGTTAAGCACTTTTCGGTAAATGTAGTTGCTCCCGATCGAAATTGTAGTGGTGCGAGCAACTCTTTAACATTACTTAACCCACTAAGGACAGAACAATTACACGATGGTTTTATCTCTGTTAATGGTACACCTACAGATTCAGTGCATATAGGTATTAGTCAGCTCTTTACTGATTGTGATTTAGTTGTTGCAGGCATCAATAAAGGCGCTAATTTAGGTGATGATACCTTATATTCTGGTACCGTAGCCGCGGCAACTGAAGGACGACACATGGGCATGCCTGCCATTGCGGTATCTTTGGCGGGTAAAAATGAGCAATATTATCAAACAGCAGCGGTTGTAACCGCAAAAATAATCCAACGCCTGCGTACTCATCCATTACCAGCAGATCAAATTTTAAATATTAATGTACCCGATATTCCCCTCGCGGAACTTAAAGGAATAAAGGTAACTCGATTAGGCCACCGCCACAAAGCTGAAAGTATGCAAAAAATGAAAGACCCATGGCAACGTGATATTTATTGGTATGGCTCGTTAGGACAGGAGCTAGATGGGGGGGAGGGGACTGACTTCCATGCTGTTGCCAACGGCTATGCATCGGTAACACCATTGACAGTTGATATGACAGCGCACCGTAGTATCGAAAATATTAAAAGTTGGCTGTCAGAGCTCAACTTATCAGATTAAATTGGATGGATTCTTATGATATCTAGTCGGATAGGGCGAAAGTCAAAGCGCAGTGGAGAGTTGCTGGCGAAAAAGCTAAAAAGTGAAGGGATAAGTAATACCGAGGTATTACAGGCAATCGCTTATTCACCTCGACATATATTTGTGCCTGAAATTTTGGTACATAAAGCTTATGACAACACTGCGTTGCCTATTGGGCAAGGGCAAACAATTTCACAACCATACATTGTTGCTAAAATGTCTGAGTTATTATTAGTTAATGGTCGTCCGAATAATATATTAGAAATAGGTACAGGCTCGGGCTATCAAACCTCTATTTTAGCGCAGTTAACTGATAAAGTTTTTTCAGTTGAGCGAATCAAAGCATTACAGTGGCAAGCAAAACGTTGTTTACGTGCTATGGAATTACACAATGTGGCGATGAAACATGGTGATGGTTGGCTAGGCTGGCAAAGTAAAGGGCCATTTGAGGCTATTATAGTGACCGCGGCTCCTGCAAGTGTGCCACCTGCATTATTAGACCAACTAGCCGATGGGGGACGTTTAATTATCCCTGTCGGAGAACAAACTCAAATTTTAAAAATCATTACTCGTCAGGGTGATATTTTTAACGAGCAACAAGTAGAAGCCGTGCGCTTTGTACCTTTAGTATCTGGAGATTTATTGTAGTGAAAATTTTTTCTAGTCTTTACCTGTGGACTTTACGCTGGGCAGAACATCAGTTTGCGCCACGTTTTTTAGCCGCTCTTACCTTTGTAGAGTCGATATTTTTCCCTATCCCACCTGATGTTTTGCTTGCTCCTATGGTACTAGCAAAGCCTGAAAAGGCATGGTTTTTTGCTAGTTTAACCACTGTCGCTTCTATTTTAGGAGGAGCCGTCGGTTATTGGTTAGGCTATTTAATGTTTGAACCTTGGATTCAGCCTCTTATCACAGACTTTGGTTATCAAGAGCGATTTAATATAGCTATTGGTTGGTTTAATGAGTGGGGTGTATGGGTAGTTTTTATCGCGGGTTTTTCGCCAATACCTTATAAGCTATTTACTGTAAGTGCAGGCTTTTTACATATGGCTTTTCTACCTTTTTTTATCGCTTCGGCAATAGGCCGAGGGCTGCGTTTTTTCTTAGTTGCAGGTCTGATTAAATGGGGAGGTAGTCCTATGGAGCAAAAGATACGTCAGTGGGTTGATGTGTTAGGGTGGGGCATTGTGGTTGCTATCATTATTGCCTATTTATCCCTACGCTAAGGTGAGTCTTTATTCGTTTTTTTTGCATAACTAGTATGTTACGCCATATGCAGAAAGTATTAAATCTTCTCAAAGGGGATTTTTATTAGTTCATTTAGCCTAGTTAAATACATAGTTTTTTACATCATATTCGCTATGGCTCTTTTTTCATGTAGCAATAGGAATACTCCAGCACCCGTTTCAAATATCTACAGTAATAGTGTATTAGGAGAGCGTACTAGAGATACTATTAAATCTGCGCAATATGTTGTTAAAAAAGGGGAAACTCTATATTCGATTGCTTGGCGATCTAATTCAGATGTGAGGAATATAGCTCGGATAAATAGTATTGTATCTCCTTATCGAATTTACCCGGGGCAAAAATTAATTTTAGTTGTACCAAAGGTTAAAAAATCAACGAAAGCAAGTAAGCATAAGGCATCGCATAATAATTCGACTAAAAGCTCTACTGCTAACAATAAAAATAGTAAAAGAAATACACTTGCATCTACTAAAAATCAGGCGTATGGTAAAAATATAAACGGAAAAAAATCATACCAAAATAGTACTTTAAAATCGGAAGAAGTATCGACTAAATTTTCACAAAAAATTAGTCGATGGCAATGGCCCGTTAAAGGAAAAGTTATTGAGTATTTTTCTAATCGCGCACAAGGTAATAAAGGAATTGATATTACTGGCCGTCGTGGTACCAACATTAGAGCTGCGGTAAAAGGTAAAGTGGTCTATGCAGGTAGTGCTCTTAGGGGCTATGGCAAGCTTATTATTATAAAACATAATGATGATTATCTCAGTGCTTATGCCCATAATGATCGTATTCTTGTCAAAGAGCAGCAGCAAATTAATAGAGGTGATGTGATTTCTACTATGGGAGATAGTGAGGCCAGCAAAGTAATGCTTCATTTTGAAATACGCTTTCGAGGCAAATCTGTCGATCCTTTAAAATATTTACCAACAAAGTAATGCTATAAAAGCATAGCAATAAATTATAAACCTTAAGATAAAGACTAAACAATTGGAGTTGTCGTGAATATTTAAATACTAAAAATAAGCTTTGCAAAATAGGGAGAATAGCATGGTAAAATTAAAAGAAGAAAAAGATACTGTTGAATCAAAGGAAGATGTACCGTCAAACTTAGACGCTACACAGATTTATTTAAGCGAAATCGGTTTTTCACCGTTATTAACCGCTGAAGAAGAAGTATATTTCTCACGCTTAGCTCTTAAAGGGGATGAGTCATCACGAAAACGTATGATTGAAAGTAATCTACGTTTAGTTGTCAAAATTGCTAGACGTTATAATAATCGAGGCTTACCTTTACTGGATTTAATTGAAGAGGGTAACTTAGGGTTAATTAGAGCGGTTGAAAAATTTGACCCTGAACGGGGCTTTCGTTTCTCAACTTATGCTACTTGGTGGATAAGGCAGACTATTGAACGGGCAATAATGAATCAAACCCGTACTATTCGATTACCCATACATGTTGTTAAAGAACTTAATATTTATTTGCGTGCTTCGCGTGAACTCATTCAAAAACTCGACCACGAGCCCACCTCAGAAGATATAGCTCAGCATTTAGATAGACCTGTCGCTGACGTTAATAAAATGTTGAGATTAAATGAACGTATTGCTTCAGTAGATACTCCTTTTGCAGGAGACTCAGATAAAGCTTTATTGGATGTTATTGCCGATGAAAAAAATACTGGCCCTGAAAGTGATTTACAATCAGAAGATATGAGTAATAATATTGTTCATTGGTTGAATGAGCTCAATAGTAAGCAAAGAGAAGTATTAGCAAGGCGTTTCGGTTTACTTGGTTATGAAGCTGCAACATTAGAGAATGTTGGTAGTGAAATTGGATTGACACGAGAGCGTGTTCGTCAAATACAAGTTGAGGCACTAAAACGTTTACGAGATATCCTGTCCCAACAAAACTTATCCATAGAGGCCATATTTCAAGGCTAATTGAGTATATAAAGTGTGAAAGTAGTTCAGTAAAAAAAATCATCTCAGTTTATACAAAAAAGCAGCAATAGAATTTTGCTGTTTTTTTATGCCAGAAAATTAAGGCAGCCTATACACTCTTTTATCATCAATAATAGAGGTAAAGACAGTGTGTCAGTTCTGACACTCAAAAAAATATTATCTAATAAAAAATAGAACATATAGTCATTTAAATTTATTAAATCACATCAAGTCAGTATTATTTATAAGTGTATATACCCATATTTTCGTTTTAATATCATTACCACTTTAGTAATAATAGCTGAGGTAGTAATAGTTTTTATGCTTACTAGCTCTAATTTAGCTATTTTTTTAATCTCTTTATTCATAGTACTATTGGCTTGGAGTACAGAGCTATAATATAATATTTTAGTTGTTTTATTACTCTTCATAGGTTTTGTAGGTACTAGCA
>JBKEHN010000094.1:0-12008 GCA_046710905.1 Colwellia sp. | reverse complement strand
TAACGCCCAATAAAAAAGTTAGCCTTTGCTTACTAATGTTAAAGCACCGCCATGATTACCGATGAAAATAATTGAGCTAATTGCTAACTAAACAACATATTTTATAATTAAAATAATACAACTTACCCTAAACGACTTTAAAACTTGGATTTTACTGTGCTTAGTTTAATACTAATGAACAAACACTTAAAAGAAGAGCAACGTAACGAGGGAATTTAAATAACTTTTACAAAGAAAGCTGTAGGCATAAAAAAACTGTTCTAAGTAAAGCTTCCTTATATTATTTTAGTAACTCACCTAATATTTGTGTCAAGAATATCTTGTCTGGTCAAAGTAGTGTTAGCAGTACCAGCAAAACTAAAAGCTAAATAGATTGATAAAAAAGCATTTAAACCTAATTTATTTAACATGTTACTTCCTATCCATATTATGGCTATTTTATTTTTATGGTATTAATAGCGACAAGTTTAAAAGCATATTTATGCAGCATTAAACAATACCGACATTACTTAATGTAAAACAATAACAATACTTAAGAAATAACAATTTAATACAATAACTTACCGTTAAATAAACATCTGTTCTATCTTTAATTAACAACCCTCAGAGTAAATGTAAAGCAATCCAACACTTTACAATTTCAGACTGTAATATTAACTATTTGTTATTACATTAATAATTTGCTAGCTTGTAGGTATAAAATTAACGCTATACTTACTTCTGCCTACTTGGCTTAGCATATTAGCCATGGTATTCGTTGTAATATTACCTGTATGTTATCAATAAGGTTTTCTATGAACATAATAAAGTTATCTTTCACAACAGTATTATTAACAGCGGCCCTACTCACCTCATCAATCGTTAACTGCGCAAGTGCAAAGGATATTTCCATTTACCGTTGGGTTGATAAAAATAATGTTATTCATTTTAGCCAAAACCTTCCAAAAAATGATGATTATAAAGAATTTAGTACAATCTCATCGTATAAAGCGTTATCTAAAGTAGAACGGAAAATTATTGCTAAACAAGATGCAGCGGATGAAAAATTTGAAGATCTGGAAAAACAGAGAGATAAAGTTATAGTTAAAAATAAAGCTATGTATGATAAAAACTGTAAAGCCGCTCAACTTAATATTAAAATGTTAAACTCTTTAGATGAGATACATGTTAATGAAGAGAAAAATGATGGCACTATAGGTAGCCGTCCACTAACTTCAAATGAAAAAGAAGATAAGCTGGCATTAAGTAAAAAACACGAAGATCTTTACTGTAGTAAATAGTAAGGTTAACTATACTTAATCCTACTATTTATTACGTTAGTACGATTAAGTATTAATGCTAGCTAATATAATTACTTATATTATTATCCAAGTTATCCCTAATATTATTTACAGGAGAAGGCTAATTGTCCTTCAACCACACTGACTTCAATTATACTGCCCTTAGTAAATTCATTACCTAATATTTTTTGTGCTAACGGGTTTTCAATACCTTGCTGAATCGCACGTTTTAAAGGTCTTGCGCCAAATATAGGATCAAATCCCACAGTTGCTATTAACGAAAGAGCCTGTTCATTTAATACTAAATTTAGCTCTTGCTGAGCTAACCGAAACGTTAAGGCTTGAATTTGTATTTTTGCAATTTGCTTAATTTGCTCTGCAACAAGTGGGTGAAAAACCACAGATTCATCAACGCGGTTAATAAACTCAGGTTTAAAGTGTTGTCCTAATATATTCATTACTTGCACTTTCATTTCTTGATACTGACTATCACCAGCAAACTCTTGAATGATATCAGAGCCAATATTTGAGGTCATAATGATAACGGTATTTTTGAAGTCTACTGTTCGGCCTTGTCCATCAGTCAACCGACCGTCATCAAGGACTTGTAATAATATATTAAATACATCAGGGTGAGCTTTTTCTATCTCATCAAGTAATATTACTGAATAAGGTTTTCTACGTACCGCTTCGGTTAAATAACCGCCCTCTTCATAACCAATATAACCGGGAGGTGCGCCAACTAAACGTGCGACCGAATGTTTTTCCATAAACTCTGACATGTCAACACGAATTAATGCGTCTTGTGAATCAAATAAAAACTCAGCAAGGGCTTTGGTTAATTCAGTTTTACCAACACCTGTTGGTCCTAAGAATAAAAAGGATCCTATTGGCTGGTTTGGATCACTTAAGCCTGCACGAGATCGTCTAATTGCATTAGACACTGAAGTTACCGCCTCATGTTGACCAATGACATTATGATGTAAATGATCTTCCATATGTAATAACTTAGCACGCTCTTGCTCCAACATTTTAGCAACAGGGATACCGGTAGCACGACTAAGAACATCGGCAATCTCAACTTCGGTCACTTTATTTGCTAATAAGGTCATTTCTTGCATTTCAGCTTGACTAGCTAAGTCTAATTGTTTTTCTAGCTCTGGTAATCTCCCGTACTGTAATTCAGACATACGATTTAAATCGCCTGTTCTTCTTGCCGCTTCAAGTTCAATTCGCGCTTGTTCAAGTTCTTCCTTTATCGTATGTGCACCATACAAGGCTGCTTTTTCCGTAGTCCAAACTTCATCTAACTCATCATATTTTTTCTGCTTTACATAAATCTGTTGAGATATGATTGCTAACCGCTTTATTGAAGCTTCATCTTCATCTTTTTCTAATGCTCTTTGTTCAAGTTTTAATTGAATTAACCGTCGTTCCAGTCTATCTAGATCTTCTGGCTTAGAGTCCATTTGTAAACGAATACTTGAAGCAGCTTCATCAATGAGATCAATCGCTTTATCCGGTAATTGTCTGTCACTGATATAACGGTGAGACAATGTTGCCGCAGCAACAATAGCGGGATCAGTAATATTTACCGAATGATGCAGTTCATAACGTTCTTTTAAACCACGTAAAATAGCAATGGTATCTTCAACACTTGGCTCTTCTACCAATACTTTTTGAAACCGTCGCTCAAGTGCTGCATCTTTTTCAATATATTTTCGATATTCATCAAGCGTAGTGGCGCCCACACAATGTAAATCACCACGGGCTAATGCTGGTTTTAACATATTACCAGCATCCATAGCACCATCTGATTTACCAGCACCAACCATAGTATGTAATTCATCAATAAAGAGAATGACTTGCCCTTCTTCTTTAGCTAATTCATTCAATACCGCTTTTAATCGTTCTTCAAACTCTCCCCGATATTTTGCTCCTGCCACAAGGCTACCCATATCAAGTGATAATACCCGCTTATTTTTCAGCCCCTCTGGCACTTCATTATTTACGATACGCTGAGCTAAACCTTCAACGATAGCAGTTTTACCGACACCCGGTTGTCCAATAAGTACTGGATTATTTTTAGTGCGTCGTTGTAAAACTTGCAAAGTGCGGCGGATTTCATCATCTCGGCCGATAACCGGGTCCAGTTTCCCCTGCTTCGCCAGTTCAGTTAAGTCAACCGTATATTTATTCAACGCTTGGCGAACATCTTCTGCATTTTGCTCCTCAACATTTTGACCACCGCGTAGATGTTCGATTGCCGACTTTATCCGTTGTTGATTTGCGCCTAATTCAGAGAGCGTTTGTCCTAAAGTACCTTTATCATCGATAGCTGCGAGTAAAAAAACTTCTGATGAAATGAATTTATCTGACATTTTTTGCGCATGTTTATCGCAAAGATTTAAAATTCTACCTGAGGCTGCTGATAATTGCACATCGCCAGCGCTATCTTGCACTTGGGCTAGTGAGCTTAATGCTACTTCAAGCTTCTGACGTAAAGAGCGTACATCAACTGCGGCACTCTTCAATAAGGCAATAACTGAATTTCCATTTTGATTCAGTAACGCCATCATTAAATGAACAGGTTCAATAAACTGATGGTCCTTACCAAGAGCAAGTGATTGCGCATCGGCAATAGATTCTTGAAATGATTGGGTAAAACGATCTAATCGCATTTTATATCTCGTATATTTTCCATAACACATAGTTAAGTTATAGGGCTAAAAGATTATTTTTCAATGTAATTTTAGATATATGATTGATATGCATCAACAAGACGCTAGTTAATAAACGAAAGCATTAACGTCGACAGATAACACTCGCCATACGGCCAGTTAGTTTTTCCTTTCGATACGAATAATATTTATCGATGTTCAGATAGGTACATTCTTCGACATTAGAAATTACCGTGACGCCTAAAGACTGGAGCTGTAGTCGCGCAATTTGATGTAAGTCGGCTAAATATTTACCATTTTCTTGCTTTAGAAAGGCATTATTAAAAGCCATATCTAATTGAGTAAAGGCTTCTTTAACTTCACTACCTACTTCAAAAGAATCTTTACCAATACATGGTCCAAGCCAAGCGACAATATCAATAGGCTTACTGTGCATATTATCTATTGTATTAGCTATGATATTGGTAACTAACGGCCGCCAACCACCATGTATTGCTGCAATTTCGACGCCAGCTTTATGACTTAATAATATAGGTAAGCAGTCAGCTGTCATTATTGCCAAAGCAATATTTTTATGACGTGTGATACTCGCATCGGCAATAATAGGTTGTTCATCTACACTGGTGACAATAACGACTTTATTACCGTGTACTTGCTCAAGCCACTGAATATTTACTTCTTCAGTTGTTTTTTTAGCTGAAATAGCCAAAGCTGTTACTAACTGTTGGCGAATAAAGTGTTTTAGCTGGTTTCGATTATAAATAACTTGATCAGCGTTATCGCCAACATGTAAACCTAAATTAAAGCTATTAAACGGCGATTTTTCATTACTGAACTTATCAACATCAAGCGATGTAACAACTGGTTGTTGATCATTTAGGGGAAATGATTGTAATTGTTGAAGAGCAAAACGCGTTGTTTGTAATGCTAGAACTTTATCATCAGTCAAAAAAGATGAGTAAGGTGGCCATTTTATCAACTCAAAAGTAGCGTTGATAAAATTAGCCAGAGTATTATTATAAATATTCGTCTTCGGCATTAAGCTTGGTATCTTCTTGAAGCAATTCAATTAGCTCAACGAAGTCTTCAGGTAGTTCTGCATGCCAAGTCATTTCTTCTCCCGTTATAGGATGAAATAAAGATAACATTGCTGCGTGTAACGCTTGGCGTTTGAAACCACGTAACTTCAATAATAACGCTTCAGTTGAGTTTTTTGGTGGACGAGGGCGGCCTCCGTAAACAGGGTCACCTACTAACGGATGCGTTATATGTGACATATGAACACGAATTTGATGTGTTCTGCCTGTTTCTAAGCGTAAGCGCAAACGCGTATGTAAACGATATTTTTCCATTACTCGGTAGTGTGTTACCGAAGGTCGGCCAATAAAAGAGACAGCCATTTGCGTGCGCTTAGTTGAATGACGACCAATTGGCTCATCAACTAAACCACCAGCCGTCATTACACCGTTTGCTACCGCTTCATATTCACGCGTGATCTCACGTAACTGCAAGGCTTCAACCAAGTTAGTTTGCGCTGGAATAGTTTTTGCTACTACCATCAAGCCAGTAGTATCTTTATCAAGACGATGAACAATACCTGCTCTTGGCACTACGTTGAGTTGAGGATAGTGATGTAACAATGCATTAAGCAAAGTGCCATCAGGATTACCAGCACCAGGATGAACAACTAAACCTACCGGTTTATTTATCACTAAAATATATTCATCTTCATAAACAATATTTAATGGGATATTTTGTGCTTCAAAACGTATTTCTGCTTCAACGGTAGCGTTGATTTCAACCTCTTCACCGCCATACATTTTCTCACGAGGGATGATTAAAACGTCTCCATTTACTCTCACTTGTCCGGCTACAATCCAGTCTTTTAAGCGTGAACGTGAATAATCAGGGAACATTATCGCTATTGTCTGGTCAAACCGTTTACCTAAACATGACTCAGGCACTATATCTTTATGTTGAATGATTTCTGACATTAAATTCTCTTTTAACTGGTTTAAAACTAGCGAAAAAATCAAATTACCATTTGCACTGTGCAAGGCAAGATTGCTAGAGTAGAATACATATTCTTAAATATAGAAACATTTTACCCGTTTACGTGGTGGTTTGATATTTATTTTAATTAAAACAAAGTAGCGATAATAAATTTCATGGCAAAATTGACAGTAAAAATTATTTTAACCGTACTAGTATTGGCTCTAACTGGTTGTTCATCCTCTGAAGATGACATAGAGAAAGTTCCTGATAAATCAGCACAATCTTTGTTTGTTGATGCTAGGTCTGCACTTGATAATGGCTTGTATCAAAAAGCTATTCAAATATTGGGAGCTATTGATTCTCGATTTCCATTTGGACCTATTTCTCACCAAGTACAGCTTGATTTAATTTATGCTTACTATAAAAGTGGTAATGCGGCGCAAGGTGTTGCGCTAGCGGATAGGTTTTTACGCCTAAACCCTAATAACTCAAATATTGATTACGTTTATTATATGCGTGCACTTATCAATATTTCTACGGAAGAAAACTTATTTCAAGATATGGCCGGTATTGACCGTACCGATAGAGATCCTCAGGCTTCACGTAGTGCCTTTAATGACTTTAAAAGCATAATAACTGAATTTCCGGACAGCAAGTATGCTGCTGATGCACGTAAACGTATGATTTCTATAAAATCTCGTCTTGCACAATATGAAATTTCCGTAGCAAAATATTATATTAAGCGTGAAGCTTATGCTTCCGCGGCAAACCGAGGACGTTATGTAGTTGAATACTTCGCACCTAGTCCTGAAATAGAGCAAGCGCTTGAGATAATGATTGAATGTTACGACAAGCTGGGATTAAAAGATTTACAGAAAAATGCGCTGCAAGTACTTGCCGCTAACTATCCAAATAACAAATTAGTTAACTAAGTGCGTATTTATAAAATTAGTTCTTAGAACACTTATTTTAATTAAAAAAGCTAAATTACCTAGGTAATTTAGCTTTTTTATTTCTGTACGATAATACAGTACGATTAAACTTAACTGTCAGCTATTTTTACAAGGATTTAATACTAACAAGCGATATGCTTTTAAATAATAAAATCGTGCCTTATATTGGCTATAAAACTACACCAGTAGTTTTATAGCCAATATAAGAATCACCACAAACATTACTCATAAGCTGACTCTTGGCTCAGATACAGTAGTAGTAATATGATCAAAAGTAGGAGCTCTAGTCCAAGTAGAAATATGAGAAATGCCATAGCCATCAAATATATCGGTCATATCAAAAGTACCCATTAAGTTATATGGCATAGTTAAATCGAGGCTAGTAACAAAAAAAGTATTAAAATTAAAGTCATAAATCGTCCGATCAGCCCCTGGTGATATAGTGTCGACATTACCAGATTTAAATACTAACGCTAGATGATCAAAAACGCCCTCACCAAATAGATCAAACAATGTAACAGCAATGCTAAAGTCTAGGATTATTGACCAAGCACCAATAATACATCCATCTATACTAGCGCCACCATCACAAAAAAACTAGATATCAACCACATCAAAAATGTCAATTTCGCTAAACCATTACCTATTGTAGCATAATCAAGTCCCCACCATCATCTTTACCTAAATAGACCTAACCAGGATCGGTGTTGATTGTATCCCCATCAAAGTCCTATAAGTCTGATGGCTCAATAAAGACAAGATCTGGGTTATAAACTAGATCTAGATTATACAAGTAGTCAAACAAGGTATTACCAGGACTTAGTAAAGGCCTGCATTTCTACCCATTTGTACTTCACTATTAAGCAAACCATCACCATACTCTCCTATATTATTACCAGAAGGCGCTAGATTATCATTACCACTGAGCAAACCAATACACTCACTACTATTGGTAGGTGATACATCTATGATCGTAGGAATGGGGTCTAGACTCAATGGATCATAAGCTAACTAAATGCTACTAAATGTCACATCGCTGATTGCACATATGGTTATGGCGGTAACAGTAGAGCTAGCAAGTAGCATGATAAATAAGCTCAATAAAAGAATAATATATTTCATATCATTTCCTCCTGTTATTGAATAACCTTTAACAGCTTTAGTTTAACCTACATATATTAGTTATCAAAAAAGCTGCATAAACTGCACCAAAGTATAATAACACTTATTTATTAACCACATAATTTAGTAGAAGAAAAAAAAAAGGGTAAAATAAACTAACATTTTTAATGCATTAAAGAGGCTTTAACTTGTATAAGAGGGACGTATAGGCTGAGTAAAAAAGACTGATTAAGGTTAGCTATCTTATCCAAAATAGCGGATTAAAAGTCAAATACGGGCAACGGCTTCAAACAATATTGAAGCGCTGCTGTGTGTGTTAAAGACCGCGATACTTTATTAAATCGCTTCTCGATTCTCTTCACCCGTTCGAATACGGATAACACGCTCTACATCAGTAATAAAAATTTTACCATCACCAATCTTACCGGTTTGTGCAGTTACTATAATAGCATTAACACACCGTTCTACATCTTCTTTGGCAATAACAATTTCTAATTTCACTTTAGGTAAAAAATCGACCATATACTCGGCGCCACGATACAGTTCAGTATGTCCTTTTTGACGGCCAAAACCTTTAACTTCAGAAACAGTCATTCCTGTAACACCAATTTCACCAAGTGCTTCTCTTACATCGTCCATTTTAAATGGCTTAATAATCGCTTCAATTTTTTTCATCTGCGTTACTCGTCAGTTAAAGTTATATTATTTAAATAATAAATATATTACAGCGCGTTTATTGTGATTTAGCAATATCCAATTGGCTTTTAATTTTGTTAAACTAGTAAAAACACCTTATTTTTCACTCACACCTTGTTAGGAAGTCTTATGGATCAGCAAACCATTATTGCCGAAATGAAAGTTTTACCTGAAATTGATGTTCAATTTGAAATAAACCGCCGTGTGGTCTTTATCAAAAAACAATTAGTACAATCAGGACTAAGTAATTTAGTCTTGGGTATAAGCGGTGGCGTTGACTCTTCAACTTGTGGACGATTAGCTCAACTTGCTATTAATGAGCTCAATGAGCAACAAGATGATAATGAGCATAGTAGTAAATATCAGTTTATTGCTGTACGTTTGCCTTATGGTGTTCAAGCAGATGAAGATGACGCCCAACAAGCTTTAGACTTTATTCAACCTAGTCATTGCTTAACCACCAATGTATTAGCTGGTGCCGATGGTATTCATCATGAAGTTTTACAAGCAATGAGTAAAGCCCAGATATTAACAGCGACTGATGGCCACATTGATTTTTCTAAAGGTAATCTTAAAGCGCGATTACGGATGGCTAGTCAGTATCATATTGCTGGAATTATTGGCGCGTTAGTTATAGGTACAGATCATAGCGCAGAAAATATTACAGGATTTTTTACTAAATGGGGTGATGGCGCTTGCGATTTAGCACCACTTTTTGGTTTATCCAAAAGACAAGTTAGAACGCTTGCTAAAGCACTTGGAGCGCCCAGTATTTTAATCGAAAAAGCACCTACCGCTGATTTAGAAGAACTTGAACCCGGTAAAACTGATGAAGATGCCTTAGGCATTAGCTATGATCAATTAGATAATTTTTTAGAAGGCAAACAGGTCACTACTGCCGTTAGCGAACATATAATAAATATCTATAAAAAAACACAACATAAAAGACAAGCGATTCCAACTATTTATACTTAAACGTCTATTAAAGTGCTCTTAACACTTAGCTAAATCCATTTTTATTATCTATAACTGAATAACACAAGGCAGTTAATAAAAATGGATTTTTTATGCATCATACTCAGCAGGATCTCTATACCCAAAATACGATCAAAATCTCTACTTATAAGGGTCGATCAAATTTATGTCAAACAAAGATATGTCGAGGTATGACCTTGATTGAACTAATGATCAGTATAGGAATCACCTCATTACTTTCCACCATAGCCATACCTAGTTTTAACAATTTTATTATTCAACTCCGGGTCGACAATGAAATTTCACGTCTTAGCCGGCTATTATTCACAGCAAGGAATCACGCTATAAACAGCGGTAATAACGTTATTATCTGTCCATTAGCAGATAGTGGTACATGCTCGGTAAATTGGTTTGAACAGCTCAGTGTATTTATTGATAATAATGGTAATAAGCAATTTGATATCGCTGATGGTGAACGACTTATCACAACAAAAGGTCCATCATTTTCCGGTGATATACTAACATATGCGACTAATAGAAATAAAATAACGTATCAACCGACGGGGCATTTATTTGGTTTAAGCAATGGCACATTTCGTTATTGCCCAAAAGGACATAAAGATAAATCAAGGGCTATAGTCGTCGCAAGGTCTGGACGATTTTACGCGAGCACAGATAATAATAATGATGGCTATGATCAAACGCGTCATAATAAAAAGATTAGCTGTAATTAGTTAACTTTTATTATTGGCTTATGGATTAAAAGCCTTATTCATATTTTCTATAGTGAACGTTAATGGCCTATTTGATGATAAAAAAAATCGAGAAAAGTCATAATATTCCAGTTTTTTTGGCTTAGTCTATGAGTAAATTTTATATAATGTGATCTTAAACTCGACTCGAATATATCAATTACTTGGTGCCTTTATCATAGGGTTTTAATAGTACTAACTGTTTATTATTCCGTAACAATTTATTTTTAACATAATTAAAATACCATAGCATGGACATAACAACGATACGTTAAAATAAACCATAAGGAATTAATAAAAAATGGTTAATCATATTATTTTGATTAATAATAATATTACTATCCTAGGTAACGATCACTTGTTAGTGAATCTTCCTTTGAATTAACTACTCTACGAATTGGAGACATTAGACATGGTCAACGTAGGCAATAGTACTTAAAGCGGAAATCTTCGCTAATGAATAGCGATATTACCGGTATAAATGTTATTTTTAGATATAAAAAAACCAGCTAATATGCTGGTTTTTCCTTCGAATATTAAACTTCGACTAATATTGTTGTGATCAAGGGAATTACTGAGCAATTTTTACTCGTATCTTATTCTTAGCAACTCTTGTTTCATGCAAGTTAGATAGTGCTACTTTTGCTTCAGCATCATTAGGCATAATAACAAAAGCAAAACCTTTCGATTTAGCGGTTGCTTGATCTAAAACTAAGCTACATTCTGTAACTGCGCCGTGAGCGGAAAATAAAATACGAAGTTCTTGCTCTGTTGTTGAGCGAGAAAGGTTACGAACTAAAAGTTTCATAATGAACCATTGGGTTGTTATCTATATCTTAATTATCTCATAATTTAGTAATAGACCAAGCATATATTATGCAATTAAAACAAAATAACTTATTGTTGCGGTCCATGCCTTCATAATATCCCCTTTAATAGCAATAGTAATGCCACACATTTTAATAGACTCAGCAGTTACCATAAAAGCCTAATGTCGTAATGCACAATAAGCTAGAATTCAAAACATAAAAAAGTCCTAGCGACTTAACTCTGCTAAGACTTTATTTAATTAATAAATAAATTAATTATTACTTCCTAAACGACTAAAGTAAATTAATTTAAGTTAAGAAAATCTATTGTTCTTGTTGTTTAATCTTTTCTATTTTATTAGCAATCGCTTGTGGCTAAGTTATCTTAAGACATAACCAGTAGTATGATCCCGATACAACGAACAAGATGAATAAACTGGCGAGTGATACCACTACAAAAATAAATACTGGCACTGCAATCAAAGCTGAAAATATCTTTATTTATATTAAAATAGAATTAAAATAACCTCTCAAACTATCACTTATTTATTTGGCTTGGCTGATCGAATGTTTGCTATTGTCCTGAAGGTCATCAAGATAAATCAAGAGCAATTGTTATTACTCGCTCTATCATGTTTTATACTAGTACTGACATTAACCATGATGGTAAAAATCAAAATACTAACCATATAGTAATTTAATGTGATTGAATCCCTTATGGCTATTGATCATCTAACAAGTTAAA
>JBKEHN010000093.1:0-12217 GCA_046710905.1 Colwellia sp. | reverse complement strand
AGTTTGAATAGTTTGAAGAATTTTAAACAGTGACTATTTATCTATTGATAAGTAGCTAAGTTTTATACTTCTGCTGAATTTTTATTTTCTTCCACTTTTTTTTCTTCAAGAACGGCAATACCTAATTCTTTTAACTGTTCAGGGTTAGCTATACCAGGCGCATTCGTTAATGGGCAAGCCGCTGTATTAGTTTTTGGGAAAGCCATTACGTCACGGATTGAGCTAGCACCGGTCATTAACATCACTAATCGGTCTAAACCAAACGCTAAACCAGCATGTGGTGGCGCACCGTATTGTAGCGCTTCAAGTAAGAAACCAAATTTCTCTTCAGCTTCTTCATCACTAATGCCTAAAATTCTAAATACTGCTGCTTGCATATCTTGATTATGGATACGTACAGAGCCGCCACCAAGTTCACAGCCATTTAGTACCATGTCATAAGCATCAGATAAAGCGCCGACAGGATTTGCTTCTAACTGCTCAGCAGTTAAATTAGTTGGTGCGGTAAATGGATGGTGAATAGCATGCATATGGCCATCTACTTCTTCAAACATTGGGAAGTCAACTACCCAAAGAGGTTTCCACTCGCCTTGAAGTAAACCAAGTTCTTCACCTAATTTAAGACGAAGTGCACCTAACGATTCAGTAACAACATTATATTTGTCTGCGCCAAAGAAAATGATATCGCCAGTTTTCGCATTGGTACGTGTTAATAATGCGATAGCTTCATCACTTGATAAGAATTTTAAAATGGGTGACTGTAAACCTTCAAGACCTGTTGAAAGAGCCGCATCAATATCATTAACTTTTAACCAAGGCATACCTTTTGCCCCGTAAATACCAACAAATTTTGTTAATTCGTCAAGGCCCTTACGGGAAAACTTAGCAGCACCTTGAGGCAAACAAATAACAGCAACACGACCATTTTCATCGTTAGCAGGTCCTGAGAATACTTTAAATTCAACCTCTTTTAAAATATCATCAACATCAATGAGTTCTAGTGGATTACGTAAATCTGGCTTATCACTACCAAAACGTGTCATTGCCTCAGAATAAGGCATACGTGGAAACTCACCTAAGTCAACACTCAACATTGTTTGAAATAATTCACGGATCATCTTTTCCGTTACTTCCATCACCTGATCACTACTCATGAACGAGGTTTCAATATCTATTTGTGTGAATTCAGGTTGTCTGTCTGCACGTAAATCTTCATCACGGAAACATTTAACTATTTGATAATAACGTTCCATACCTGACATCATTAGTAATTGCTTAAACAATTGTGGTGATTGTGGCAAAGCAAAAAATTGACCTTTATGGGTACGACTTGGTACTAAATAATCACGAGCGCCTTCAGGGGTCGCTGCAGTAAGAATCGGTGTTTCAATATCTAAAAAGCCTAAAGACTCTAAAGAACTACGTACTGCAGAAGTTACTTTTGCGCGAAAACGTAAACGTTCAGTCATTTCAACACGACGTAAGTCTAAATAACGGTATTTAAGACGAAGTTCTTCAGAATTAACTTGATTAGAGTCTAATGGTAAAGGCGCTGACTTATTTAAGATAGTAAGTTCTAAACCTAGTACTTCAATACCACCTGTTTTCATGCCTTTATTTATTTGGCCTTCGGGGCGAGCACGGACTTTACCTTTTATTTGTACACAAAATTCGTTACGTAGAGTATTCGCTTTTTTAATGACATCAGGTAAATCCGGATCATAAACAACTTGCACTAAGCCTTCACGGTCACGTAAATCTAAAAAGATCACTGCGCCTAAATCACGACGTTTGTTAACCCAACCACATAAAGTTATTTCTTGCCCGATGTGAGATTCATTTACCTCACCACAATAAAGACTGCGCATGTATTTTTGCCCTATACCAATTCTATTAAACTTAGAACAACCGCTATTTTAGGATTGTTACGATAATTTTGGCCATATTATAAAGCAAAGAATATTAATGTCACCCCAGAACAAGCTGATGGGTAAATTAAAGCGACTCAAGGGGCTTTTAATTAAAAAGATAATGATTTTTACCTGACGCTTTTACTTTGTACATCATAGTGTCTGCAATTTTAAGTAATTCAGTGTCGTTATCACCGTCATCGGGATACATGGCAATACCTATGCTACAGCCGATAAAAGCATTAGTTTTCGACAGTTCAAACTCTTTTTGTATCAATCTTAATACTTTTTCTGCAACATACGCCGCTTCATTAGCGCTATGTAAACCAGTTAGTAGTAAAACAAATTCATCACCGCCAAAGCGGACTACAGTATCTGAACTCCTGACACAGCCTTGCAAGCGAACCGCAACTTGTTGTAATAATTCATCACCAACATCATGACCATAGGTATCGTTGATATTTTTAAAACCATCTAAGTCGATAAATAACACCGCCATTTTTAACACTTGGCGTTGATGAAACGCTATTGCAATGTTCAATCTATCCTTTAATAATACCCGGTTGGCAAGCCCTGTTAACTCATCATGAGTTGCCATATGTTTCATTATTTTTTCAAGCTGCTCTCGGTGTTTTATCTCAACTTGCAATCGTCTATTCCACATAACAATAACGCCGAGCACTAACAAAATTATTACCCCTATTTGCGCACCTACTTGCAAGACCACATTTTTATCAAACCCTGTTTTTATTGCCAGGGTAAACCAATTATCGGAAATTATTTGTTTCTCTTTTTCAGTAATAGATAATAAGCCTTTATTAATTATTTCTTTCAATAACGGTAATTCTTTGTTTATAGCAAAATGACTTTTATCTAGGCTGACATCCTCCATCATAGATATCATTAACGTTATAATATTTTCTTGTTTTAATAGTTGGGTCGCCGAGGCAATCGTAGTGATAAAACCATCTACGCGTTCTTGCTGGAGTGCCGCTAATGCTTGCTCTCTGTTATCAACTAATTTAAAGGTAATTAAAGGATGTTGTTTGCGTAACCAGGAAATTAAAGAATATCCTTTAACAATAGCCACTTGTTTACCATAAAAATCTTCTAGCTGCGTTTTTCGACCAGAATATAACGGATGCAACATTACCCATGGCATTTGCCAATAACTTTCAGAAAATAGTATAAGATTTTCACGTTCTGGTGTGTGCGTAATACTGCCAAGCATGTCTACTTCCTTACTTAATAATGCTTGATACAACTTCTGCCAAGTATCAAAAACTACATAATCAAATTCGATACCTGTTCTATCACTAATTAAATTAAGAATATCGCGATTAATACCCAAGAATTTTCCATTTTCGTCAATGAATTCAATTGGCGATAAATTATTAACAAGACCAACTTTTATATTTCTCCGAGCCGCTAAATAAGCCTTTTCTTCTTCACTTAGCTCAATTTTTTGCGCTTTATTTTTATAATAATGTTCACTCGTACTATCATTTAACCATCTATCTTCTATTTTAATAAGGGTATTAATATCTAAGTCATCAAAACCTTGGTTAATAATATCTAGCAATTTATTATTTTTTTGATGAACAACAGGTGATAATTTCAAACTGATAATAGGACTGGCTAATCGATAAAATAACTCCTGTAAATTATCTTGCACTAACTTAGCGTTAACTAAGTCAACTAAGCCGACAACACCTGCTATATGGCCTTTTTCTAAAGCAAATAACATAGCACTAAGACTACTAAAGTAACGGACATTCAACTGCGGATATTGTGCGAGTAATTGCTCTTGATATGTTGAATTTTTCCAGATACCAATAACATGTTGACTAAACTGCTGACTAAATTGCTCGAGTGAATGAATTTTATTACCTTTATCATCTTTAAGTTTTTCACTGACGTAAACTTGAACATCGGATAAATAAATAGGCCTTGCAAATAATGTATCTTCAGGAGTGATGGCATGGTCAGGGTAAGCTAAAACCACATCGGCTTTTTGATCAGCGATAAGATTTAATGCTTCAGTCATATCACGAGCAACAAACTCAACATTAATACCCACTTGTTTAGACCATAAACGCCAGACATCAATCAATAAACCTTGCGGCTCGCCAGACGGACTAACGCCCATATAAGGAGGGTAATGTGATGAAAACACGACAAGTAGACTGTCTTTTTGTTTATCTAAACCTAACCATTTTCGTTCTATAGCAGCGCGTTCTTCTTTTGAGATTTTATCAAAGCCTTGTTCGATAAAACTTAGTAATGCGTCATTATTTTTAGCGACCGCAACGCCATAATCTCCTTGTTGGTAACGTAAAACCTTATGCACAGGGAAGCGTTTTCTTAAACTATCGTAATCAGAAAAGTTATCGGCGAGTTTTTCTAAACCAGTAAAGACTAAAATTTCATTATTCAAAGCAGCGCGGTATAAATCATGACGGTTATTATAAGTTTTTAATGCGAAATAAGAATGATACTTTTGAAGTTTGTCAATATGTGCGGAGCCTTTCACTACTCCAATGCTATAAGGTTTTAAATCAACTAGACTTTCAACATTATTAAGCTGTTGATTTACATAAAGGTGAGTATAAATAGAAAAGAGTGGTTTGGTAAAGAGCAGTGTTTTTTGTCTCGAATCAATAATGCCTAGGCCACCATGAATATCGACGTTACCTTTGGCGACTTCACTTAAGGTATCTAGCCAAGGTAGTACAACAAATTTCACTTCAACTTGCTGGTTTTTAGCCCACAAACGCCACATATCAGTCATCAAACCAATAGCATTACCTTGTTCATCAATAGCGTGATATGGGAAGGAAGTTTTATTAATCGCAATGGTTAATGGTTGCTTAACAGTAAAAGAAGCAGTTTTTTTAACCTTATTAACTTCTGTAACTAAGTTTATGGCAACCGCTATCTGACTAGATAGAGTCAAAAATAAGGTAATTAAAATAAAATAACTGGTCTGTTTATAAAAAAAATTCAAAAAAACATCCTATAAATATAGCGTTGCTAATAAGATCGGTTAAAATAAGCCATTATATGATCACCACCAAATAATCGCTATACTCCAATATGCATGTTTCAGAGTGTACTTTAATGGTAGTAATTATCGATACCAACCTAACATAATAGTGAATATAGCAAAGACAATGCCTGATTCTGATACTGATTTAATTTACTCACAAGCGCATAAGCAAGTAAAAAACTTTACTTTTGATGCCCAAGTCGTTGAAGTTTTTCCCGACATGATTTCTCGTTCTGTACCGGGCTATGAGACTATTATCAACACTATAGGTCGACTTAGCCAACACTTTGTCCAAGAAAGTAGTAATATTTATGATTTAGGTTGCTCTTTAGGTGCTGCAACGCTTGCTATGCGTAAAGGAATTACCGCTAGTAACTGCAAAATTATTGGTGTGGATAATTCTAGCGACATGGTAAAACGTTGTAAAATGCATGTTGATGCTTTTAAAGGTAATACCCCTGTAAATATTATAGAAGGTAACATCCAAGACATCAAAATAGAAAATGCGTCTATGGTCGTGCTAAATTTTACTTTACAGTTTATTGAAAAATCACAACGACAAGCGCTGCTTAATACTATCGCTAAGGGATTAAACCCCGGTGGATTATTGGTTTTGTCTGAAAAAATATCCAGTGATGATAATGTTATTGATGATGTATTAGTTGACTTACACCATAGTTTCAAGCGAGATAATGGTTATAGTGAATTAGAAGTTGCTCAAAAACGTAGTGCCCTTGAAAAAGTAATGTTAACTGATTCGCTTGAACTACATAAAGAACGTTTAGCCCAGGCTGGCTTTGGCCATGCATCGTTATGGTTTCAATGTTTCAACTTCACTTCACTAATCGCCATTAAGTAAGTGTTATCAAAATAGTTGCCATTAATTAATAGCGACTAAAAAATAAAATACGCCATATTCAAACCACTAATTAGAACCCTATGAACCAATTCAATCAATTTTATCAAAAAATTGCTACTAATCGCTTAAGCCACTGGCTAAACATATTACCTGCACAATTGAGTCATTGGCATGACAATAATCTGCACGGTGACTTCAAGCATTGGCAAAAAACATTAGATGCTTTACCCGTTGTAGAGACAAATACAACAAAAAATATTGTTAATACCGTTAAAGTTGGCGAATTAGGTGATTTAGATCAGGGTCAGTTTAAACGTCTTGAAAATTTGATGAAAAAATTTAAACCTTGGCGTAAAGGTCCCTACCATATTTATGGTTTACACATAGATACCGAATGGCGCAGTGACTTTAAATGGGATCGTTTAGCTGAGCATATTGGCGATTTATCAGGTAAATATGTTTTAGACATAGGCTGTGGCAGCGGTTATCACTTATGGCGTATGCGCGGCGCAGGGGCAGAATTTGTCGTGGGTATCGACCCTACACAGCTATTTTTAATGCAATTTAATGCGATAAAACATTTTATTGATGATGGCCAAGTACATTTATTACCATTAGGTGTTGAACAACTACCTGAATTAAAAGCGTTTGATACTGTTTTTGCTATGGGTGTACTTTATCACCGTAGATCGCCAATTGATTTTCTTTATCAATTAAAAGCGCAACTGGTTAAAGGAGGTGAATTAGTATTAGAGACTCTTATTGTTGATGGTGACGAAAATACCGTATTAGTACCTGGCGAACGTTATGCCAAAATGCGTAATGTGTGGTTTTTACCAAGTGAAAAAGCTATGTGTGCATGGTTAGGACGATGTGGCTTTAGCAATGTTCGGGTAGTAAATACGGATATCACCGCATTAGATGAACAAAGAAAAACCGAGTGGATTGATACTGAATCACTACAAGACTTCCTTGACCCAAATGATAGCAGTAAAACTATTGAAGGTTACCCTGCCCCTAAACGCGCCATATTTATTGCTAATGCCTAACTAACTGGTGTAACTTATAAATCTGTAGTTGAATAAATAGCTAGAAGAGTGATTTATACCCTTTGTATTAATTTAGTAATCAAAGTTCAATGAAGATAAATATTCAAGTTCAAGGCGGGTGATTGAGTTATAGCTGGCTATTAGAATTGAACGCAAAAGAGGTTGTAGATTTTGACCATTTGAATATGGGCAATTAATTAATTGATATTAGTTATTTATTCAAACCAAAACAGTTAAATTTAGATAAGGAACATTATGAGTGATGTTTGGTTAGCAAGACGACTTACAAAAGTGACTAACAGGCAGGATGATCACCGCGACCCTTTCCAGCGAGATCGTGCTCGAATATTGCACTCTGCCTCTTTTCGTCGATTACAATCAAAAACCCAAGTAATGGGTAGTGGCCAAAGTGACTTCTATCGTACCCGCTTAACTCACTCTTTAGAGGCTGCGCAAATTGGCTCAGGTATTACCGCACAGCTTCGTTATAATCACCCCCAACTATCTAATGAGCTATTCCCTAATACTGATAGTTTAATAGAAACCATTTGCTTAGCACATGACATTGGCCATCCGCCGTTTGGTCATGGTGGTGAAATAGCATTAAATTATATGATGCGCGATCATGGCGGCTTTGAAGGTAACGGCCAAACTCTGCGCATAGTAGCGCGCTTGGAAACATTTAGTGAGCACTTTGGTATGAACCTAACCAGAAGGACACTGCTTGGTTTGATGAAGTACCCACAATTAATAGAAACACTGAGCAAAGAGTCGAAACCAAGTATTGCTACTAACTTTCGACAACTTAAATCCTACGAGTGGCATCCGCCGAAAGGCTTATATAGTGATGACCAGGATATAATTGACTGGATACTAGCGCCATTATCCAAAATTGATCGAGCCCTATTTCAAAGTAAAACAGGTCAAAGCTCAAACTTAGAAAATATTAGCTTAGAAGATACTAACAAACATTATAAAACTCGCTTCAAATCACTTGATTGTTCTATTATGGAATTAGCCGACGATATAGCTTACGGCATTCATGATCTTGAAGACGCTATAGTGACAAAAGTAGTCAACCGTGATGATTTTGAGCGTGAAGTGATAAAAAAACTACAGAAAATTGATGATGCTTGGCTGCAAGAATACAGCGAAACCTTAACAGAAAAGCTTTTTAGTGATCATCATCATTTACAAAAAGACGCTATTGGCGGTTTAGTAAACTACCTCATTACAGCGATAAAGCTAACTGATCTCAATAAGCAAGATAATATAAACTTTTCAGAGCCACTACTTCGTTATAACGCAACCTTATCTGCATCGACAGCCGAAGCTCTGAAGATATTTAAGGATTTTGTTTATTTCTATGTCATTAGATTAACCAGTCTTCAGCGTTTAGAATACAGAGGCCAACAAATAGTAATGGAGCTGTTTGAAGCCTTATCATCCGATCCCAACCGTTTACTGCCAAGTAATAGTGCTAAACGCTGGCAACAAGCTGTAGATACCCAACAAAACTCACAACGAATAATAGCTGATTATATTGCTGGCATGACAGATGATTACGCCACACGCCTTTATCAGTCGCTATTTAATGCCCATGGTGCGTCAGATTATCAGTTAACTTAGCTGATTTTTAGTTACCACTTTAGGTAAATTACCAAACGTATTAAAATGACAAGAAAACTAATTTAAAACATGAGATTGTTACTGTAATGTTAGAGATATATGCAGGGAAAAATGCCCTTAAGATCATCCAAGAACAGGGATTCAAGCAGGAGTTATTTACTAATTTCCTTGGTGCTAGCGGTGGACCAAAATGGTTCACTCTATTTGGCTTAGATAAATATTTGTTCGGAAATTTCTTCAAAGATAGAGACACCGAACTGAATTTAATCGGCTCAAGTGCTGGTGCCTTTCGCGCAGCTGCATTAACACAAAATAATCCTGTACAAGCCATTGAACGCTTAGCAAATACTTATGCAAATACGGTGTATTCAGCAAAACCAACTCCGCAAGAAATATCTGAGCAGGCAATTCATATTGTTGACAATCTATTTAGCTTAAACGGGGTCAATGAGGTTATCGATAATAACGTGTTCAAAGCACACTTTTTAGTAGCTAAGTGTAATGGCTTAACGGCTTCTGATAATAAGATAATGCAAGGTGCTGGTTTAATCCAGAGTATATTGCTGAACAAGTTAGATAGAAAACTACTCAGCAAGCAATACCAACGTTATATATTTAAAAACCCTAGCAGCAACTTGGTTATAAACGACCCCTATGATTTCAACAATATTTACCAAACCTTAACCAGTGACAATATAAAAAGTGCCGTACTTGCTTCTGGTTCAATCCCAATGATTATGTCTGGTATTAAAAATATTAAGGGTTCACAAAAAGGTACTTATCGTGATGGTGGTATCATTGATTATCATTTTGACTTTTCATTAGGTAATAACAGGTGTGCTGAGCAACATTTCGAAAAAGAATCTGTAGATGAAAACAGTCGAGCAATAGACAGTGAATTAATAGCGCAGGGTTTAACACTTTATCCGCACTTTAGCTCAGCGCCTAAAGCCGGATGGTTTGATAAAAATTCAACGCGTAAAGTACTAGCAAGTAGTTATGAAAATACCGTACTGCTTGCCCCTTCAGAAAAATTTATTAGATCACTTCCCTTTAATAAAATCCCCGATAGAACTGATTTTACTGAACTTGATACTGCAACGCGTATTAAATATTGGTTAAAGGTATTGGAAGAGACAAATAAGTTAGCTGAATGTTTTAATGAGTTTGTAGTGAGGCAAGATATAACCAAGATAAGAGCATTTCAGCCGTAAACTAAAGACCTTTGATCACCATCAAGGTGTTACGCGCTGCACAGAGAAAGTGATTTAAACGTCATTCCCGAAGTAACTATTCGGGAACCCGAAACGCCAGACAATGGACCCTCGACTAGACACTTCGAAGATGACCAAATTAATGAACTCCTGAGCCAACTACATAAGCATGTAACCTAAAGACCTCTGGTCACCACAGAGGACAATGAGAAAACTAAACCTTTGAACCCGCCTTAAACCGAGCGATTAAATGCTGACTAGAAGCTGACAACGTATCATCTTCACCACCATCTATTACCGATAAAACTCTCGTTCCCAACTGTTTTCCTAATTCAACGCCCCATTGGTCAAAAGAGTTAACTTGCCATAACACCCCTTGAACAAATATTTTATGTTCATATAAAGCCAGTAAAGCGCCCATTGATTCAGGGGTTAGCTGATCCATCACTAAAGTATTGCTTGGCGTATTACCTTTCATCGTTTTATGAGGAGCAAGTCGTTCAACTTCTTCCAAAGAACAGCCGCAATCCAAAAGCTCAGTTTTAACTTGTGCTAATGTTTTACCTTGCATTAAGGCTTCACTTTGAGCAAAACAATTGGCTACCAGTACTTTATGATTATCGGTATATTGACTTCGGCCTTTTAAAGCAACAATAAAGTCGGTAGGAATGATGTCATCACTTTGATGCATTAACTGCATAAAAGCATGCTGACCATTAGTACCTTCTTGACCAAACACCACAGGAGCAGTTAACCACGATAACTTCTCACCATCTATCGATACAGATTTACCATTACTTTCCATATCGGTTTGTTGTAAATAGCCAGGTAAAGCTCTTAATGAATGAGCGTAAGGTAAAATAGCTAAAGTTGGGTATTCAAGTGCATTACGATTCCAAATACCCAGTAATGCCATAATAACCGGCATATTGTTTTTAAAGTCAGCCGATTTAAAGTGTAGATCCATCTCATAAGCACCTTGTTTTAACTTGCTAAAGTTTTCATTACCAATAGCCAGAGCAAGCGGTAAACCTACCGTCGACCAAAGTGAAAAACGCCCGCCGACCCAATCCCACATGGGTAGAATATGCCTTTCATTAATGCCAAAACTTTTTGCTGCTTCAATATTACTGCTTACCACAAACCACTGTTTTTTAATGATAGCTGCTGTATTATGAACTTGTAAACCTTTTACAGAAGTACAAGATAACATCCACTGCTTGACCGCTTTTGCATTTAGTAGGGTTTCTTGCGTGGTAAATGTTTTAGAAATGACAACAACAAGGGTAGTATCAGGATTCAGTTTTTTAAGCTTTTCTTCAAGTGCCCCGCCATCAACATTAGCAATAACATGAACAGCTAAACTTAAATCACGGTAATGCTCTAAAGCAGACAAACTTACTTTGACTCCATAATATGAGCCGCCGATACCAATAGCTAATACATCGGTAAAACGATGTCCTGTGTGACTCGTTAAAATACCATTTTGTACATCATTAACAATATTCAGCATTTGCAATTCTGCAGCTTCAACTTCAACAGCAAGCTTTTCACCTAACACGTGTTGTTTAATTTCTTTTGGGGCTCTAAGAACAGTATGTAACACTGACCGCTGTTCAGTATTATTAATCTTAGCGCCATTAAACTGCTTAGTGATACACTCTGATAAATCAGCCTCATTGGCTATATTAACTAATTGCTTAAGCTCAACGTCATTAATATTTTGCTTAGAATAATCAAGGTATAAATGAGAAGTAGACAAAGAAAAGTTATTGACTCTGTCTTTCTGATCGAACAATGAAATAATTGAACGAGACTTAGCAATTTGTGCTACTGATATGATTTTTTTAATATTCATAGATAATTTTTTTATTAGGACATACCCTGAAGCATGACACAGAAATCCTTTTCCATATGATTGTATTACTAATATCTTTTAGTTGTAGTACCCAGGATCTTTAACTTCGGTAGAAATATACCTACTCATCATAACATTTACTCAGACGGCGTCATTACTGAAATATCTAATCAGACGTGGCATGGATACTACTTATTAGACAATACAGGTGTATATTGTCAAGAATCCATTATCTAACCTCATCACTTGGTCACTAAAAACTTATCGGTAAAGCCTAGGTGTTCTTGGTGGTAAATTTACTAGTGTATTAATCCCTAAGAACCAAAACCCATACTCTGGTTGCGTCATTCTCGAAGTGTCTGATCGAACGTGGCATGGATGCTACTTATTAGAGAATACAGGAAGCACATTCTCCTGAATCCATTATCTAATCTCATCACTTAAGCACTAACCTCTTCTCAGTGTAGCGCGCAGCGAGACTTACAAGGATGTAGGTTATGCATTGAACATATAACCTGCCTCGGTGTTCTTGGCAATAAAATAACTAGTATCTTCATCCCTAACAACCACAGCCAAACTAAAACCAATGGATCTTCGATCAAACACTTCGAAGATGACGGAATTAATAAACTCCTGAGCCAACTAAAAG
>JBKEHN010000092.1:0-12240 GCA_046710905.1 Colwellia sp. | reverse complement strand
AATATAACTGAATAATAAAGACAATCAAAGTCGTATATACTTACCTTGTTATCAACTTTACGTTGCTTACAAGGATTTTCTATAACCTACAAATATTCAATTAAAGAAGTCACTATGGCAAAGTTAAATTATCATCACTTACAGTATTTTCACGCAATTGCTACCCATGGCACTATCGCTAAAGCTTCTAATCATATTCATATTACACCACAAACATTGAGTGCTCAGCTTAGTTTATTAGAAAATCAGTTAGGCTATAAACTTTTTGAAAGAAAAGGGAAGCGACTCATATTAAATGAAATGGGACATATCACATTCAGGTATTCACAAGAAATATTTAGTTTAGGGGATGAGTTATTACACACGCTTAAAAATCATTCAACTGGCTTTGCATTTAAATTTTCTGTCGGCGTCACTGATGTGATTGCTAAAGTTTTTTCATTCAACTTTCTTAAAACGATTTATAACATGGATGATTCAATTAAATTGGTGTGTAAAGAAAGCAGTTTAGAGGTATTATTGGGCGAGTTAGCAACAAATAAATTAGATGCCGTATTAAGTGATACATCGCTACCCGCTGGCTCGTCATTAAAAGCCTATAACCATTTAGTAGGAACATGTGGACTTAGTTTCTTTGCTCATAAAGACTTAGCAGATAAATTAAAAGAGAACTTCCCAGAATCATTAGATAACAAGCCATTTTTTATCGCTGGTGAAGGTTCAAACCAACGATTAAGTGTACTTTCATGGTTTGAACATATCAATATTTCGCCTTTAATCATCGGGGAGTTTGATGACTCTGTTTTAACAAAATACTTTGGTCAAGCTGGGTATGGCGTATTCTGTGCTCCAACAATAATTGACGAACATGTGAAGGATCAATTTGGAGTTGAATTAATTGGTAGAACAACTGAAATCACTGAATATTACTATTTAATTACACCTGAACGACAAGTCAAACACCCTGCGGTTCAGCATCTTTTAGAAGAAGGTAAAAAACTTTTTAACTGCAATGAGTAATATTTAGTTAAGAAAAAAACATTAATGCTATGCAACTTTATTATACATTACACCATAGAAGCGGACATTGAGATGGACGTAATTGGTGTTAAGTTAACCTTTATATTTTTGCAAGGGGCTAGAGCTTAAATACTTTCTGTCACGACAGTAGCTTTATTCTCCTATCATGCAAATAAAGCAGTTAGATATACTATTAGTGAGTACCCATAGCGCTTAAATATAATTAAGATAAAACAGGCGTTAAATAAAGCATATTTTTATTTTTAAGATATTTAATTATTGTGCACAGATTTTACTATTTATAGTAAATATATGTAAAAAGCGCTAAGTAGTAAAAATACAGAGCACTTTTTTTATTAATAAGTATATATTACTAAC
Source organism: Colwellia sp. (assembly GCA_046710905.1). Classification (GTDB taxonomy): domain Bacteria; phylum Pseudomonadota; class Gammaproteobacteria; order Enterobacterales; family Alteromonadaceae; genus Colwellia. The sequence continues at coordinate 10,842 of JBKEHN010000092.1, read as the reverse complement.
TAGTGATCGTGACCACAACTACTATCAGCGCTGTGAACATGACCATGAGTAACTTCTTCTTCAGTCGCTTCACGTACGTCAACGATTTCAATATCAAAAGTCAGTACTTTACCCGCTAATGGTGGGTTGATATCAACAGTAACCATAAACTTACCTACTTTTAGTACCGTTACTTGGCGTTGTCCAGCTTCCGTTTGTATACCAGCAGTCATACCTTTCTTCCATTTAGCATTTTTGCTCACTAAACCTTGTAAATGTTTAACCGGTACACGTTGTTCTAAACCTTCTTGATATGGACCGTAAGCCTCTTCTGGTTGTAACGTTACTGAAAACTTTTCGCCTCTACTTTTACCTGTTAACGCTACTTCTAGGCCAGGTAAAGTGTTTTGAGCACCATGTAAATAGGTTAGAGGCTCATGACCGTCTGATGATTCTATTTCTTCACCTACTTCATTTTTAAGAGTGTAGTGAAAGTGAGCAACGGTTTTTTCGGCAATTTTCATAGTAATCTCTTCTTTAGTGCTTTGTTAATAATTAGGTTAATACTTAAAATAAATACTCAAGTGAGTAAAAATAAAGGTTAATGTTATGTGCGCAGTTTACCTTGCTTTAGCCAGTAATCAAATGGATTTACTAGCATACTTTTATGACGAGTCTTTTATCGCTCGACTTTACGACCAAAGTAATAAAATAACCACACTTAACACAATAAGGAACATGCCTAGGTATTCTTTTAAGGTAATAGTTTCTTTAAAGACACGGTAAGTTAATGCCAAGGTAATGAAGAATTCAACCTGGCCTAATGCCTTTACATAGGCGGCATTTTGATAACTCGCCGCAGTAAACCAACCAATAGAGCCTAAGACACTAGTTATGCCAACAAATAAACATAACCGCCAGTGTTTAAATATGACGGAGAACTGTGATTTATCTTGAAGATAGACGTAAATAAATGAAATCAACGATTGTACCGTGATCATAAATACTAAGGTGACGGCTGCACTTATCATTAAGTCAGTATTAAGTGCTAAACTGGATTCACGTATAAATAAGGTGGTAATAGCTAAGCCAAGGCCTGCTGCTAAACCAAAGCCCATACCAATAAGACTTTGTGAATCAGCCAATAAATCTCTGAGATTAAACTTCACTTTAGAGACTAAAAACACCCCAACAACACCAACAACGACACTAAACCAACCTAAACCTGAAAGCGTCGCGCCGAATAACAAAGCACCAACAATAGCGACTTGGATCGCCTCCGTTTTAGCTAAACTAGTCGCTACAGCAAAGTTACGATATCTAAAAGCCGCTACCAAACACGCTGTACCACATATTTGCATTACACAAGCAATTAACGCGTACTGTAAAAAGTCATTATTCAACACAGGAACCACAACCTCGCTAAAATCTAACAACCATAGCAAATAACCCCAAGCAAAAGGTAAGGCAAAAAAATAGCGAACTCCGGTATTTGCCATTGAATTAAGCTTATCCGATAACTGCTTTTGTCCTGCTGTTCTTACCGCTTGCATTGTTGCAGCTAATAAAGTGAAATAAATCCAAATTTCCAAAGAAGTGTCCTTACCTATTACTTAACGAATAGTGAGTGATTAATAATTACTGATGAGTTAATTCGTTTGCTATATAAAACCACATTATACAGAGGCTTAGTTAGCTTGTAGTTAAGCTTTATCCTTCTCTAGCTCATTAACAGTCTCAGCATGAAATTCATACTGTTTATCTAAACTGCTAACACCTAGACTACTGAGTTTTTTAACTTTTATTTGTACACTAATACGTTCTTTTAACGCATCAACATGGCTGATCACACCAATCATTTTGCCACTGGCGTTTAAGTTATCGAGCGCATCAAGCGCCACTTCAAGAGTGTTGTTATCTAAGGTACCAAAACCTTCATCAAGAAAGAGTGAGTCAATACTGGTTTTATTACTGACTAAATCTGATAGGGCTAAAGCGAGCGCTAAACTAATTAAAAAGCTTTCACCACCAGATAAGGTTTTAATATCGCGTGCGGTATCTCCTTGCCAAGTATCAACAACTTCCAGCGCCAAGGTATCACTTTGCTGACATTGCAGTTGATAGCGAGCAAAAAGTCGCTCTAATTGCGCGTTAGCTAAATGCACTAAATTACTTAACGTTAAACCTTGCGCGAATTTTCTAAATTTAGCACCTGTGGCTGAGCCAATAATATCATTAAGATAGCTAAGATCATCTAACGCAAGTTGCGAGTTTTTGATCTGTTCAAGCAGATATTTCTGCTCGATTCTGTTGGTTTTATCATGGTTTATTTGCTGGCTGAATTGTCCTGTTTTTTGCTGACACTGCTTCAACAACTCTGACATTTTAATAAGCGTATTTGAAACTGATTCATCATCAAAATCAACGGCACCATTCTGGCTTAACTCAGACTTTTTATTAGCTAACTGTAGCGCTACTTTTTCACCTTGCCTTATCAATACTTGCGCTTGTTTTTTGTTATCACTGATGTCGCTAGCAAGCTTATGTAGTTGCAGTACTTTTTCAGGGCTAATCAATGCTAATAAAAACTCTGCCTCATCGATAAAAGTACTGGAAGAGAAATGTTTGTCCCAATCAGCTTTTACCTTGTTATTTTGTTCCAACACCGCCTCTAACTGCGATCTAGCCGTGGTTAACTGACCTTTATTAAGTTGCTGTACTGATAATTTTTCATTATGTTGATTATCCGCAACATTCAACAAAATTTCGTTATTACCTCGTTGTTTGCTGATATCTACCCTCAAACTTGCAGTATCTTGACTACAAAGCTCATCGAAACCCAGCTCAACAAACAAAGTAAGGCGTGAGCTATTATTAATGGCTAACTCACTTTCTTGCTGACTTAACTGTGTTTTTGTTTGGTTTAGCTGACCTTGTTGCTGTTCAACTTGCTGCTTTAATAAAGCAAGATTGTTTTCAAGCGTTACTAGCTTTACTTGTGCGGTTTGGTGCGTGTTAACAATACCTTGATATTCTTGCCCTTGTTTGGAAACTGACGCCAGCCAGTCTTTATCAATACATATTGTTTGATTTTTCTTGTAACTATCACTCATTGGTAACGCTATTTTTTCTACTATATGAGTGGTCATAATATCTGCTAGCAATTGCGCATTGTGTATAACAATAGCTTCTTGCTCAGAGGCTAAGTTGATAACAATTTTTGTCTGCACCTTGTGTTGCGCATTACCTTGCTCTTGCACCAATTGTAATTGGCTAAGTTGAGTCGATAAATGCTTATCATAATAAATAATTTTTTCAGCATTTTGTTGCTGAGAATAGCTATTTTCTTGTAATTGTTGTTGTAAGAAAACGAGTTCTTCAAGCTGCTCCAAGGTGTCGTTTAGTTGCTTTGCTAAGCTTTGTTCAGCGTCAACGTTTTGTAATGTTAATTGATTCACATTTAATGACTGCCAACTTTGTTCAATACTACTTTGTTCGCTCATTATGCCTTGCAGGCGATTCTGCTGGGCGTTAAGTTGCGCGGTAAATTGTGCTTGTACTTTATTGAGCTGTTTACCCTGATTTTCTAGTGTCACTAATTCATTCTTGAGCAGTGATAAGCGATTTTGATGTTCATTACTATCTAAAGATTTATAGTCACTGATTGCCGGATGTTTAATCGAGCCACACAAAGGACAAGCTTCTTCAGGCTGAAGTTTTGCTCTGTGGTCACTTAACGCCATAATGGTTTGTTGTTGAGCCAGTAACGTTTCTACATCTTTTTCCTGACGCTTGGTCGCACTATAGGTATGTCGTAACTGTGTTAGTTCCTGCTCAGTGATTGCTAGTTGTTGCGTATCGTTTAGTTGTCGCAATAAAAGCGTTTGCTGCTCTTGCGCTAACACATGAAAACGCTGTGCTAACTGCATAGCTTGCTTTAACGTTGACTGTTGGTTCTGCCTCTCAATAACCGCTTGATTAAGCGCCATAGCTACTGCGGTAATATTAAGTTCGGTCTCTTTTTCCGCGCCTTGAACAATAACATTAACTACGATCTCTTGCGCCACTTGACTGTTTTGGACGAGTTGTTGTACTTGCTCTGCTATCATTTTTTTTTGGTTATTAAATTGCTCTAATTTCGCTTCACTTTCAGTAATCTGTTGCTGCTGTATTTGCTGTTGAGACGTTAAATCTGAAAGTGTTTCATCAACATTTCTTTGCTCATTTAATAAGCGCTGTACACTCGTTTGCTGTTTCATTAATTGTTGATATTGATTTTGCCACAGTGGTAGTTTTTCAGGCAATTGTTGCAACGCTTGGCTATTAGTTAAGTAAGCTTGTTGTTGCTCAACTGCTATTGAAGCTTTTTGTTGCTCAACGCCTGCGACTGTTAAGTTATCGGTATTAAGCTTTAGCGCTTTGTTTTGTGTCGTAGCATTGTTGTTTATTTCTTGTAAAGTCGCTTTTTGATGGTTGATTGCATGTTCAAGTGGCGCTATCTTTTCATGTAATACTTGCTCAATGACTTTACGCTGTATTTCTGCTTCAAGCTGAGTATTTTTTAACTTCGTTAAACTTACTTCACTAACTACGACGGCTTGATCAAGTACTGCTAGTAACTGTGTTTGATTGGTAACTTGCTGTAAGGTTTGTTGATATTGCTCACGGTAGTGCACCATTTTTTCATAAGGTGCGCGAAGTGGCTCAGCGATTGTAGACTGTCTTAGTAAAGCAAGATCATTGATCGCCAGTTTTTCTTGTGCTTGTACCGCTGATAATTGCTGTTTTGCAGCTTTGGTCGTTTGTTCATTAGTGACAAAAGTAGAGCTCCAATTTTTTACTAATTGGGCTTGCTGTAATTGTTCATTTAACTGTTTCTCTTCATCTGTTGTTTGTTTCAATTGCAGTTCTAGTTCATTGATTTGCTCATCGTCGAGCAAAATAGCACCTTGACTTTTGGCCTGTAATAATTTTAATGCAACGCTAGCGTTTTTGTAATTATCAAATACTTTTTTTGAAATATCGCCATAAACTTCAGTACCGGTAAGTTGCTCGAGTAATTCTGCACGGTCATCTGGACGGGCATTTAAAAATGCAGCAAACTCTCCTTGAGAGAGCATCATTGATTTGGTAAAACGTGAAAAATTCAGTCCTGTTAATTCACTAATATCACTGCGCACTGTTCTCAGTTTGTCTGACACTATAGTGCCATCAAGTTTAGCTAACTCAGCAAAGGGCTCTAATAAATTACCATCAAGCTTATTTCGTGCTCTTTTTTGGCTCCAAAAAGCTCTGTAGCCTTGTCCATTCACCTCAAACTCAACCTCGCTCATACAATGGCTGGTATGACGTGTCATTAATTGGTTTTTTGTTTTAGATATACCCGAACCTAATTTTTGATTTAGCCGTGGTGTTTCATGATAAAGCGCTAAACAAATAGCATCGAGTATAGTGGTTTTACCTGCCCCCGTAGGGCCAGTAATGGCAAACAAACCATTATTATCAAAAGGAGCTTCAGTAAAGTCAATTTTCCAACGGCCTTTAAGTGAATTAATGTTCTCAAAGCGTAAGCTTAATATTTTCATAAATTTTCTTGTCCAACTTCGTCAGTCTTAACGCCTTGATCAGCTTCTTTTATTTTTAATATTTCAGTATTTTTCTCAGCAGGTAAGTTAACGGATTTCTGCTGGGATACTAATTCTACCGAAATCTCGGTAAATAATTGCTTTAAACGTGTTTTACGGCTGACTTCTTCATCTGTTTGCCAATCAAGTTGCGATAAACGCGAATCAAATACCTCAGCTAAAGACAACTCACTTAACATACTATTATCTTGTTGTGAAAGTTGTGCTTGTCGACGTTGGCGCGCCTTTTTACAACGACGGACCAGTAATACCTCAAAAGGCATATCCCCGGCGAGTTCAATTACCCTTTGTGATAAATCACTCAAATGGTCGCCATTATCAATTTCAATATCAAGCCAGGCCTTAACGCTCGAAGGAAGGCCTTCTTCTACTTGGCGATTTTCAAAAGCGACTAAGGTATCTTTTAGTGAATTTTCAAGTGTATCTAGCGATGTTTTCACCATATATAATGGTTGAAAGCACGGCACAATTAACTCTTTAACCTGCTTGAGCTTTCCTGATTTGAAATCAACCATAAGCACCCGTTTATCTTGTTTGGCTTCATCAAAACTTAACGGTATTGGTGAGCCGCAATAACGAATATGAGCTGATTTTGCGACTTGCTGCGCTCTGTGTATATGACCAAGGGCAATATAATCGGCTGGCGGAAAAGCGCTGGCTGGAAAGGCTTCTAATGAGCCAATATAAATATCTCTTACCGAATCACTTTTACTATCACTTACCGATACGCCAAGCGCCGTTAAGTGACCCGTTGCAACGATAGGTAGTTGCTCGCCCTTATCTAGCCCCTGTTCTTTTGCAATCTGCTTTGATAAAGCAACCGCGTGTTGATAAAGACTTTGATAATGGTCACTGATCGCTTGTTGTAAACTTTGCTGTTTGTCTTTTGCTGACTGTCCTGCTCGACTTTTAATAACATCACGGGGACGAACAAAAGGAATAGCACAAATAATAGCTGATGGTTGCCCTTTGGCATTCATTAACGGAAACACTTGCTTATTTAATACTGCACTTTCATTTTCAAGTATATTTCCCATGTCGCCTTCACTAATCGAGACAGCAATGACTTGGCTAATAACACGGGTAGATAAGCTGGCTAAAACAGCCTGAGACTCAGATAACATAGCAACAGAGTCATGATTCCCGGCCAAAATAACGAGCTGACATTGGGTCAGATGTAATTTGGCAATAAAATCAAAATACATTTCACGGGCATAACTGGGTGGTGTTGAGGTATCAAAAATATCGCCAGCAACAATAATTGCTTCAATGTTATGGATAGTAACTTGGGCTAATAACCACGTAAGAAATTGTTGATGTTCATTGGCGCGGCTTTTGCCGTAAAAATATTGGCCAAGATGCCAATCTGAGGTATGGATAATACGCATAAAATCGTTAGTAGACTGTACAATAAAGAATTGCCTCTAGTTTACCTGAACAAGTAAATGAAGTGTAGTCACTCCTATTTCATATACTTATTAAGAGGCTTATTAACGACTTATAAATGTATGAAACATTAATGATCGCATTTCAAAGAGTCTCATTATTTTAGTACGACTATTTGCTACATTATTTCTCTGTTATCTACTGTAGGGTCAAATTCAGTAAGGTTATATTTATCCTTAATATCAAAATTTCTAGTAACGTCAGTACCTTCTATTTTAACAGTTGAGCTGGTTGATAATATTTCAGTTTTGCTTTAAGACCATACTTATCCAAATTAGTACAACCAGCATGGTATGCCTTGCTAACCATAAAACCGCCGAAGATAACAACTCAGTCGACTGGGTTTATTTAAGTGCTCAAACTGTCATTAAAGCGGGATAGCGTGCTAGGATAATTAGAAGCGGTTCCGATTTTTTTTTAATCGATGAACAAAGACAACCTACAATTTATTTTGAATATTTTATACTCGTTTTATTAGACGTAGTGGAATCTGAAAATACTAGTAGAAAGCGCTTTATGGTTACTTATTAAATTACTTTACAATTAATTAACAAAACTGAGTTAATCTATTAAATACCCTCTAGTCGAATATATTACTGATATATATGAGTAATACATCAGTACGGCCCATTATAAAATTATTATTAATATTTTATAATGACACTTCGACAGAGCATAAAAAACTAAAAATCAAGAATAAGTTCTTTATACTGTACACCAATAAAAAGTAGCTCCTATTTAGCTACAAGCAATATCACCACTAATTAAACTAAGCCACTCTAAAGTATTGTGTTAATTGGTTTAATTTTGCTGCTATCACGCTAATATCTTGTCCCGCTGTTGATACCTGAGTAGCTGCTGTTGCATTTTCATAGGCAACGTCATTGATTATAGTAATATTTTGAGATATCGCATTAGACACACACGATTGCTCTTCAACAGCTGTTGCAATCAATTCTGTCATTTCGGTAATACTACCTATTTCTCCATTCATGGTATGGATCATGTCAGCTGTCGTATGCGCATTACATAATGTCTGTGCACAAACCTCTCGACTAATCATCATTGCTTTTACTGCTGACTTTGAAGCACTTTGCAGTTTTCCAATCATGTCTTCAATATTTTTAGTCGATTCTTGTGTTTTTGACGCTAATGTTCTGACTTCATCAGCAACAACTGCAAAACCTCGCCCTTGCTCACCAGCTCTTGCCGCTTCAATGGCCGCATTAAGTGCCAGTAAATTCGTTTGCTCTGCAACACTACGTATCACATCAAGAACAGAGCCAATTTCATATGAATCTGCTTCTAAGCTTTGAATTACTTTACTAGCACTGCTAATTTCGCTATCTAATTGTCCTAAGTCATTAATCGTTTGTGTTAGCTTATTATTTGCTTTATTAGACGAATTTCGGGCCAACTTTGCTGAATTTGCCGCATTGGTAGCACTCACGGCAACCTCATTAATACTTGTCGACATTTGTTCCACTGCGGTAGCAACTTGTTCAATACTCGATTGCTGCTGTTCTAAACTTACTGAAGACTGCAGACTTAATGTACTCGTTTCTTCAGCTGAACTGGCTAAGTTATTACTGTTATCAATAATTTCACTGACTACCCCTAACAGGTGACTGGTCATATTTTTCATCGCGCCGTAAACGCCCTGCATTTCACCAGACGTATCAAATTTTACGGTTAAATCACCTTTAGCAATGGTCTCCGAGATACTTTTCATTTCACCTGGTTCACCACCTAATGGCGTTATAATTGATTTGGTAATTAAGCGTACCACCACAATTATTACTACGACACAAAATAAAATAATCGTTAATATATTCCAATACAGTGTTTGTATTGGCGCAAACGCTTCAGCAACATCAATTTCTGATAACAAGGCCCAACGCATCTCATCAAACTCAATAGCCGTGTATGCAGATAAAACAGCATTACCATTATAATCAGTAATTATTTTTTGCCCAGTATTACCTTCAATAGCTAAATTAGCGGCTTCAGTATTTACGCCATTTTGTTTCACACTACCAGCAAAAGAGGCAATGACTGAATGGCCATTAGGATCAAGAAATGAGTCTGAGCGCATCAATAAATCACTACCGACAAGGTAACTTTCACCTGTGTCGCCCATACCGGCACGCTCTTGCATTACTTCATTTATTTTTTCAATCGATAGTTGTAAGGCAATTACTATAGAGACGCCTGTGCTAGTGCTAAAAGGCAATGCTATAAACCCAGCAGGCTCATCGTTACTTGGGGCGTAACGACTAAAGTCAGACATACCAAAAGTCTGTTTATTTTGCACGCGTCTAAATAATTTTCCTAAACCAGAGTCCTGATATTTACCCGTCAATAAATTAGTTTGGTAATCCGCTTCTTTGGTTACCGTATAAAAAATTCCACCTGTATTATCAATGATGAAAAAATCGTAATAACCATAAGATTTTATAAAACTTTGAAAATATTGATGATTATCATGTGAAGAAACGTTTAAAGACTCCAAAGTGCTAAAATCTAAGACCTTTTGAATGGTTCCACTGAGTACTTCAATATCTCCTTTTCGTTCTACGAAATACGCTTCAATTTGTGATTTTTTAATTTCTCTAACAGCAACTAATTGTGAAAAAGCTTGTTTCTCAATAGTACTACTAGCGACATAACTTGATATGGCTCCGACCAAGAGCATTGGTGTTAGTGCAATGGCTAAAAAGGTAATTAACAGCTTGTTTTTTAGTTTCATAATTTTTCAATTCCTAAAAATAATACACTTTAAAATATTAAAATATAATAAAGTAGAAAATGAGACGTGGGTAAATAGGAGAAAACTTGCAAGTGTCAACGGTAGGTAAAAGTAAATTATCGGTTAACAATGCTAAGTCCCAACAAAATAAATTCGAATACAGCCAAACTTGTGCTAGCAATTATTTAAATTTCATAATAAAACGTCCTTGTTTTTTGTTTAGCTCGTGGTAGTCAAACGTAAATGAGCTATTTCTGGATAGCTCAAATATATGTTTTTTAGGTGTAGGACATTATAATAGCTAGGGGGTAAAAATAAACACTTAAATATAACATTTTATTCACATTGGGTCTCTAAAGCTTTAAATTAAAAATTTTGACCTGCTTTATTCAGTACTTCGTAACCCTAATTTAAGATTATAATTTTTGTAGATAGTACAACTCATAATGGTGTTATCGATGCTGCTAGTAAAAAAGTAGTTAAACTTAACTTCTATTAGCACCTATAATACTGACTATACAAATTGAGCAATAAAAGAAGTATCTGTTTGGTCAGATTTGATATTAATCAAGGATACTTTAGAGGCGCTATAACCGCTGATAATAGTACTGATGGCTTTAGCCATGATAAAGATTAGTATCTGATCAACTTCAGAAAAGTTATCGCTAATTTAATCTTTTTTTGGTAAAAAGTATAAGACTTGAGCTAATATTTTTACTTTTTTTATCATTTTATCAACATTTTCTTAAATAATAATTAAAGGCGGGCAAAGGCTGACGACTTAGCAATTATAGCTCAAAAGATAAATCGTTGCTCAGCTGTGGTGAACGTTACTGTTTATCATTAGCTGACGTTCTGCCCTACTTTAATAGCATAATAAACCGAACAAAAGCGATAGGGTAAACACATGCTGATTTAGCCCTGTACTCTCTATTTCACTTAGGTAATAACCTGCAATAAGCTGAGTAACAGTTTTTATTACATAATAACTAAATCAATAATGACTAAATCAGTAATGACTAA
>JBKEHN010000091.1:0-12501 GCA_046710905.1 Colwellia sp. | reverse complement strand
AGTTACCAATAGTAACTACTTAGTTGAGTTACCATTATCTCTTTATTTTAAGCTAATATTAATTAAGTCATTTTATCATAACTTGTATTTTTATCTAAATGTCAGTAAATTAATGACATTATAATAACTGGTACGACCAATAGCAGAGACTAATTATGACAATAACTGCCTATCCACATTTATTAGCGCCACTAGACCTTGGCTTTACCCAATTAGCTAACCGTGTTCTTATGGGGTCTATGCATACAGGCCTTGAAGAAGAACGAGGTGGTTTTGCTAAATTAGCAGCATTCTACCAAGCGAGAGCGAAAGGCGGAGTTGGCTTAATTGTTACCGGTGGTGTAAGTCCTAATTTACGTGGAAGAATTGAGCCGTTTGGTAGTGAGTTAAGTCATTTTTGGCAAGTAAAAAAGCATAAACAAGTCACCGACGCTGTTCATCAATACCCAACTAAAATTTGTTTACAGTTATTACATACGGGTCGATACGCATATCACCCTTTTGGTGTCGCTCCAAGTAAAATTAAATCACCTATTTCTCCCTTTATACCTAAAGCGATGTCGGTTAGACAAATTAAATCAACCATCAAAGATTATGCTTATTCAGCTAAATTGGCCGCTAAAGCGGGTTATGATGGCGTAGAAATAATGGGTTCAGAAGGTTACTTAATTAACCAGTTTGCTTGTATCAGAACTAATAAACGTGGAGATGAGTGGGGCGGTAATATTGAAAATAGAATGCGCCTAGCTATTGAAACGATCAAAGCGGTACGCGCCAAAGTAGGCGAACAGTTTATTATCATCTTTCGTTTATCTATGCTGGATTTGGTTGAAGGTGGTAATAGTTGGGAAGAAGTTGTCACCATGGCAAAAGCCGTAGAGCAAGCAGGAGCTACATTAATTAACACAGGTATTGGTTGGCATGAAGCACGTGTGCCAACCATTGTAACGTCAGTACCCCGGGCGGCATTTACTTGGGTTACTGAAAAAATGAAAAAAGAAGTGTCTATTCCATTAATTACCACGAATCGAATTAATACCCCTGAAGTTGCTGAGCAAGTTTTGGCGACAGGGCAAGCTGATATGGTATCAATGGCGAGACCTTTCCTTGCGGATGCTGAGTTTGTTAATAAAGCGGCGAGTAATAAAGCCGACGAAATTAATACCTGTATTGGCTGTAATCAAGCCTGTTTAGATCATGTTTTTGAACAAAAAAGAGCTTCATGCTTAGTTAATCCAATGGCATGTTATGAAACCGAATTAGTTTTAGAAAAAGCTAAAAAGGTTAAAAAATTAGCGGTAATTGGTGCAGGACCCGCAGGTTTAGCCTTTAGTGTTTATGCTGCAGAACGAGGGCATAATGTTGAGCTATTTGATAAAATTAGCGAGATAGGTGGTCAGTTTAATGTAGCGAAACAAGTACCTGGTAAAGAAGAATTTTTTGAAACCTTGCGTTACTTTAATAAACAGTTAAGTCTACATAAAATTAAAGTTCATCTTAATAGTGAACAAAGTGCAGAAAGTTTACTTGAGGCTGATTTTGATGAAGTAATACTTGCTACCGGTATTAAACCAAGAAAATTAGGTATAGAAGGGCTAGACGAGGGCTTCGCAAGTAAAAAAGTGCTTACTTATTTACAAGTACTACGAGATAAAATCGAAGTAGGCAATAATATTGCCATCATAGGCGCAGGTGGTATTGGGTTTGATGTAGCAACTTACTTATCAGAAAAGTCATTAACGAATGATCTCGAAGCATGGCTTAAGAACTGGGGTGTTGATAAACATTACCAGAACCAAGGTGCTCTGCTAGATAAACAAGATGTACCTAAGCATAATCCAGAAAGACATATTACTTTAATACAGCGTAAGGCCACTAAGGTAGGTAAAGATTTAGGTAAAACTTCTGGTTGGGTTCATAGAGCGAATTTAGTTAAACAAGGCGTTAATATGATCGCTGGCGCGAGTTATAAAGCTATTACCGAACAAGGTTTAGTGATTGAAGTTGATGGTAAAGAGCAATTACTTGAAGTCGATAATATTATCATCTGTGCTGGGCAAGAATCGAATAGAGACTTACAGCAAGCATTAATTGATGGCGGTGTGCCCGTACACCTTATTGGAGGTGCGAATGTTGCGTCTGAACTCGATGCTAAACGGGCAATACGTCAAGCAGCTGAATTAGCAGTGCAAATTTAGGCCTAATTAGCACTTATCGATGGTGTTTAGGGTAGTTAACCGAAGAAAAACCCTATATTTCTTTGGTTAACTATTGATATACTGTTCCGAATTGGTTTTTTTTAGATAGAGTACAGTGCAAGAAATAATTGTCGATAGCAGTGATGTTGAATTTTTCACTACGCCTAAAGAGTATAAGCAGCAGTTGTTGTTATTAATTGGAGGTGCGCGAAAGCGTATATACATTACTGCCTTGTATCTACAAGATGATAACGCTGGTAGAGAAATCCTGCAGGCGTTATATCAAGCTAAAGCAAACTTTCCTGAGATAGAGATCAATATTTTTGTCGACTTTAATCGTAGTCAACGCGGTTTAATCGGTGAAAAGGCGAGCTTAGGTAACCGTGCTTTGTACCTAAAGTTAGCACAAGATTATCCGCAAACAATCAACATATATGGCGCTGCAGTAAAACGTAAAGAGGTCTTTGGTGTTTTACATCTTAAAGGTATGGTCTTCGATGATAAGCTTTTCTATACGGGCGCAAGTATTAATGATATTTACTTACACCAAGGTGAACGTTATCGTCTAGATCGCTACTGTACTATCAATAGTGTGACATTAGCCGATAGCTTCTGTCATTATTTAACGGACACTTTTATTGATTCAGGCCTCGCGACACTACTTAATCAAGAGTGGACACCTGATGCAATTGAACAAAAGAAAACGTTAATTGCCTTAAAGCTTAAGTTAAAAAATTCTCATTATAGGGTTGCTCAGCAACAAGGTCTCAGTCAGTCTAAGATAATAAGTGATAAAGCACTTATTACGCCATTAGTTGGCTTTGGAAGACGTAAAAACCAGCTTAACCAAACGACTCGTCACTTAGTACAAAAAGCTAAAGATAATTTGGTGCTTTTTACGCCTTATTTTAATCTACCTCATCCACTTGCTAGAGACGTTATTAAGGCATTAAAACGTGGTGTTAAAACAACCGTGGTTGTTGGTGATAAAACCGCTAATGATTTCTTTATTGGTAACGATGAAGACTTTAGCACTATTGGCATTATTCCCTACGTTTATGAAATGTTACTTAAGCGTTTTGTAAAACGTTATCAAAACTTTATCGATCAAGGCTTATTGAATATTCACTTGTGGAAAGATAAAGACAATAGTTTTCACCTTAAAGGTTTAAGAGTTGATGATCGTTACCACTTGATCACCGGTAGTAATTTAAACCCCCGTGCTTGGGCATTAGATTTAGAAAATGGTTTATTAATTGATGACGCTAACAAACACTTTTTGCAGACAACCGATGATGAACTTGTTGGTATTTTAGTTAATACCACTAAAGTGAGGCATTATTCTGATATTGAATCAGTAGATGATTACCCTGAAAAACCACAGAAGTTATTGAAAAAAATACGTGTTGCCCAAATTGATAGAGTATTAAAACGGTTCTTGTAGGTGTATCTATTATAACGATTCCCCTTTATATTTAAAAAAAGCGAATCGTTAAATAAATAGAGTAATATTGAATCGATTAGAACGATTTTTTTGCCTGTACTCTTATTTCAAAACGATTAATATCTAGGTTGTCACTCTGCGGAAAGGCAAAATCGATATGAATGATGGGATAGTTACCGCCAGAATGAGGTGAGTGTAACCTCAAGCCAAGTCCAGCAGAGCCTAGCCAACCCTCTTCTATATTTTTGACCGTAGACTCGCCATAAGTTCGACCCGCATCTACAAAAGCGACACCAGCTAAATCAAAGAGTTTAAAAAGATTAATTTGTGGATAATACCTGATTTCAGATGTGAGCTTAATACTATTTTTGCCATGCTGATATTGCAGTGGAAAGCCTCGTAAACCTGTATTGCCACCCATAGTTACTGGCTGGTCAAGATATTGATTTGTACTGGCAACATTGTTATTACTTAAATAAAAGCCCCAGTTTTTATTTAATTGATAAAAATATTCCCCACTAACCTTTACCAATAAACGATTACCTCTTTCTTGATAAATATCATTTGCCAGTGCTAGATCAAGTAATAACAGCGCATTGTCATGTAGATTAAAGCCTTTCTTTACTCGCATTTTCCAAACTGCCCAGGCCGATTCCTCTTTATTGCCATTGCCTATACCCAAGCTCGAGTTAATTTGCCAACCATGATTAAAGTCTTCTATCTGGGTAATTAAGTGTACGTTTGTAAGTTTCCTATAGTCCTTTTCAATATATTCAAAAGCAATCCATGGATAAAGTAAATCTCTATCTTTGGGTTGAACATTGGTGAGTGTAAGGTTAGCTAAATCGCTACTCTGTTCACTTGAACGTTCGGAGAAAGTGTTGTTATCCTGTGTTATACCTAAACGATACCTTAATAATCTACTGTCATCGTTAAAGTTTAGCCAGGCATAGCTACCTTCTTTAAAGCTGACATCATGACCAAAGACACTGTGGTCTTGATTATTTTGAAAAAGAGTATCGTTACGTGACTCTTCATTAAAACCTAAGTGATAGGCTGTTTTAGTATGAAAACTAGCAAATATTTTATCTAGAAATAAGCTGCGCTGTTGACCATCATCGTTATCGGCAAAGCTTAATTTTACTGAGGTATTTTGTTTTTGAAAAAGTGGGATAATGGCATGTAGTTTGTAACCTGAACGTTGGGTATTTCGGTATGATTCAATTTCAGTGTCGATACCTAGTCCAAGTAAATTACGTTCTTTGATACCAAAACTGTAAGTGTTCATACCTCCTTTACGGCCAAAGCTAACGGTAGGCATAAGTGACCAATTATCCCAAGTGGTAATGGTAATCTTTTTTACATCTTCATCAGTACTAACCTCAGCATCTCTTAGGAATCTCCTACTTCGTAAATGGCGCTCAAGTTCAGCCATATCAGCAAAGGTTTTTGTACATTTATTAATAAAAAAAGTGGCCTCATTTTCTAAGGTTACTATTTTGGTATCAATGTGAATAGCGTTGGCCCAGCGATGTAAAAAAGTAAATCCTTCTTCGTTTATATCAAAAATAGTTTGTGGTTTGAACGTTATCTTCGGTTGGTTGGTATCGCATAATGCTATTTTGTTGGAGAGGGCAATAGCTGAGTCATCTAACTGGACACTTAGTGAGTTATCAGTTGAGCTATTGGTAGTGTTTTGGTTATTAATAGTTTGTTTAGCAGACGCTATGACGTCATAGGAAGTAGATAATAGTAATCCAACGACTATTAATGATAGCAGGTTAGGTATTACTCTATTACGCCCAGTAAATGACATTTTTTGCACAGATATTGGCGATATAACATTACATTTTTTTATTGTTGTTATGACTTCTAATAAAAACAGCATCGCGTACCTAAAATAGACAAGTAAATAAGTAATACTTTTATATATCACTCATTTAACTATAGCGTTAATCGCTAGCTTCAACATTGTTTATTTAGTTTATTACTTTTTATTACTCTCTACTTTGTTGAGTTTAGCGTCTTCAACTATTACTTTTACTTGCGCTAATAATAACTTGGCATCGTAAACAATACCGTCTTTTACTGTATAATTAACGCCACCTGCGCGGATAGGTTTATTGTTTTCATCTAAACGAAAATGACCTGTTTCATAAAGTACTTTAAGGTTACGTAATGGGTTTTCGGCCACTATGACTAAATCTACTTTTTTACCCGCACGGATAGAGCCAATGTCATGTTCGATATCTAAGGCTTCAGCGCCATTAATCGTTGCTGATTGAATAACTTCTAGGGCATTAAAACCAGCTTCTCTTAGTAGCTCTAATTCTCGAATATAACTAAAGCCATAAATCTTGAATATATAACCTGAATCCGAACCTACAGTTACTCGCCCACCATGATTTTTATAATCATTTACAAAACTCATCCATGGTTGATAATTTTTTTTCCAAGCAATTTCATCATCAGCGGTCCAATCGAACTAATACGAGCCATGAGCATTATGGTTAGGTTGGAAAAAATCCTATAAAGTTGGCAAGGTATATTCTTTGTGCCAATCGGCATTCATATCACGCATTAAATCACGATTCGCTTTGGAAATGGTAAAGGTAGGATTTAAAGTGAAATCTAAACTGAGTAATTCATCGCGAACACTTAACCATTTTTCACTGTTTGGCTTTATTGCTTGTTGCCATAACCTGCCGGCTTCAGCGAACCTATCTTGCTCATTATTATAGTTATACTCAGGTGAATAATTTTAGATATGTTGATGTTCAAACAATGCTTCAGGCAAACCAGACCAATGCTCCATCGTAGTTAGGCCTAAACGTGCAGAATCGAGCACGTTCATATTTGTTACGTCAATTTGAGCGTGATGCATCATGCTACCTAAACCTTGTTTTTTAGCTTTGTTAAGTGCCGCTGTCATTATCGTCGGTGTAGCGCCAAAAAATTAATGCCTTTTGCGCCTTTTTTAGGAATTGATTTTACCCATTTTTTAGCTTGCTTTACTGACGTTATATTTTCATCTAACCCTAAGCCAAAAACAAAGTAGGGGATGATACGAGGTGTGGCAATACTATTTTCTTCACTGCGCTTCACATGCTCTATAACCCAATCAATACCATTAAAGCTTCCTGGCTCTCATACTGTAGTAATACCGTGAGCTAGCCATAATTTGAAAACATATTTGGCTGGAATATTATCGGCACTGCCACCGATATAGCCATGTATATCAATAAAACCAAGTAACACATATTGACCTTCAATATTAATTTCTTCATCACCAGAGTGTGCTATGGGCCTAAGTGTTTACGAAATTGGTACAGCAGGATTGCCAACATTAACTATTTTTACTATGCGATCATTTTCAATGACAATATCCATTGGGCTAAACGCGGGAGCGCCTTCACCATTAATAATAATACCGCCTCGAAGGATTAGACGTTTATAAGGGCCTTTACCTGTTTTTCGTTCTAGGGTCTTGGCATCAACAGATGCTAAAGTCAGAGTGACTGTGGTGATATTAACGATTAATATGATAGCTATGTAAGTAAAAAAATAGCTAAGTAAGGATAAATATTTATTCATTGATTTATTTCTAATATTTTTAATATAATATGGTATGTCTTATATTAAAAAGTAATATGAACTATGATTAAATGAGTTACAGTAGAGAAAAATTAGTTGAAGGTTAATTATGTTCAGTGACAAAATAATGCCACACTTTAGTGATACCGATGCGTTGGGTCATATTAATAATACTAAACCACCGGTTTGGTTTGAAGGCGGGCGAGCACCTATATTTAAGTTTTTTACTCCTGATTTAGATCCAAAGAAATGGCAACTTATTATTGCTAAAATTGAAGTGTCTTACCATGCTCAACTCTTTTATGGTGAAGAAATTGAGATCCGAACATACATTAGCCGAATTGGTGGTGCTTCATTTGATGTCTATCAAGAGCTTTGGCAACATAGTGAAAAATGTGTATCAGGCACTGCTGCTATGGTAAATTTTGATTATAAAGCGCAATGCTCTAAAAAAATATCTGATGAAATTCGTACACAGCTAACTAAGCACCTTATCGGATTAAAGACGCCTTAATCGATTGTTTGTCATTTTTTCTGATCGAGTATTAGCGCTATGATACTAATCTTCTGCGATAACAATTAATTAGTAGCCAAGATCATTGCTGTGTTTTCATACTGTTTTTACCATGCTATTTATTGAGATATTTCTAAAAGAGATTAAAATAAAATAAATGAGCTTTTAACAAAAAATCACTCGAATTTGATCGCAGCTCACTATAGAATTACCTTCTTAAACTAAATTTTAAAGACTTACTTTCTTTCTATTTAAATAGATAAAGAAGCAACGTACGTCTTAATAGCTCAATTAATAGGATATTTTCATGGCGGGTGTAAATAAAGTAATAATATTAGGTAACTTAGGTAAAGATCCTGAGGTACGTTTTATGCCAAATGGCGGCGCAGTAGCAAACCTTGCTCTCGCAACGTCAGACTCATGGAAAGACAAGCAAACTGGTGAGCAAAAAGAAAAAACAGAATGGCACCGTGTTGTTATATTTGGCAAGCTGGCTGAAATTGCTGGTGAATACTTGAAAAAGGGTTCAAAAGTATATATTGAAGGATCTTTGCAAACAAAAAAGTGGACCAACCAACAAGGTCAAGATCAATACTCCACCGACGTCGTAGTGCAAGGCTATAACGGTGTAATGCAAATGTTAGATGGTAAATCGTCTCAAGGCCAGGGCGGTGGTTTCGCTAATCAAGGACAGCAGCAAGGTGGTGGTTTCCAACAGCAAGCTCCACAGCAACAACAAGGTGGTTTTGCTCCACAACAACAAGCACCAGCACAACAAGGTGGCTTTGCTCCGCAACAGCAAGCACCAGCACAACAAGGTGGCTTTGCTCCGCAACAGCAAGCACCAGCGCAACAACAAGGAGGCTTTGCCCCTCAACAGCAAGCACCAGCTCAACAACAAGGTGGCTTTGCTCCGCAACAGCAAGCACCTAAAGTAAATCCACAAGAACCATCAATTGATTTTGATGATGATATTCCGTTTTGATCATCTAGTAAGAATGTAAAGCTTTAGAACACCAAATGAGTTTTTTAAACACCTTAAGCCCGCTAATTTAGTGGGTTTTTTAGTATTTAAGCGCTGAAAAATGTGTAAAGCAGTTTTTGGCTATATTTGGTTAGGGAATGCACCTAATAAAATGTAACGTTTTGGTACGAGCTAAAAATAAAATTATAGATTTTGAATAAAGTGACTATAACTATTATCGTCTTTTAAAAATAAGGTGATATTAAAATGGTCGATAAAAAAATACTTAATAGTGAATTAATACTTTCAGTTAAATTAAATGAGATGTTAGTTGTAGCTGAAGAAAAATATGATAAAAAAGTATCTACTTTTATTAAACTATTAGCCTTTTCGGGGATGAGGGTTGCAGAGTTAAATAATTTAAAATTTTCTGATTTTAATGAAGTTGGTAATATCATTTTTCTTTCAGGTGTAAATGGGAAAAGAGAAATTGTATTAACTCAACAGATCATAGACGCTGTTACTTTACTCAAGAAAAGCTACCCTCATTGTATTTATTTATTTATTTCAATCCCCTAATGAAGATAAAGGTGTGATTCCATTATTACCTGGTTATTTATCAGGTGTATTTCGAAAAATCGTGGACATAAGTAAATCGCCTATTAAGATATCGTCATTTAGACAATTATACGTTACTGCTTTAGTAAAACATGAGTTAAGTACCAATGATTATTTTACTTAATTAACCTGAAAACTGGATAAGAATGGAACTAATTGCCTACCTAGCGATCAGATCTTTCGACTAAAAACGATTGGAAAGCAACAAAGGTGGGCAGATGAATAAGTTAATAGATATATTTTGCGATGTCGATGATTTTTACAATAATTTTTTACCTGTGTGGGAAGCTGAATTAATCGCTAATGGTACTAAAAAACGAAGACGTCAATCAAAGATGACTACCAGCGAGTGTATGACTATTGTTATTGCCTTTCATCAATCAAATCATCGATATTTCAAGAACTTTTACATTGGTTTAGTTCAAAAATATTGGAATGGATACTTTCCTTATTTATTAAGTTACACGCGTTTTTTACACAAAATGTCTGCGCTATTAATTCCTATGTGTGCTTACTTTCAACCTGTAAAAGGAAAGCCCACGGGGATTGCTTTTGTCGACTCTACCAGCCTTAAAGTTTGCCACAACATTCGTATTCCTCGTAATCGTGTATTTGATGGCATAGCAAAACGAGGGAAAGGAACGATGGGTTGGTTTTACGGTTTTAAGCTACATTTATTGATTAATCATATAGGTGAAATTATTTCTCTGAAGATAACGCTTGGGAATACTAACGATAGAACGCCGATCCCAGAGTTATGGCAAAACCTCTATGGAAAGCTTTATGCGGATAAAGGATATATAGGAAAAAAGTTAAGTGAAAAATTGTCAGAAAACGATATTGATTTAGTCACAACGGTTCGAAAAAACATGAAAGCTAAGGCAATCTCTGCATTTGATAGGGCAATGTTATCAAAGAGATATATTATTGAAACGGTAAATGACCAACTAAAAAATATCTCACAAGTAGAGCATAGTCGACATCGCAGTGAGGTTGGTTTTATGTTGAATGTAATTTCAGGGATAGTGGCTTATTGCTTAAAGAAGAAAAAGCCACGTATTAAATTATCGCCAAGTGAGTTTGGCTTGATGGCGGTTTAGAAAAATACTGTTCTTAACCAGACCTCAGTTTATATAGTGTTAGGCGGTTTCCAATTAGTATTACCTATTATTGATTTATCGTATGAACAAAAGCTAACTTCTTATGCAAGTGACTAGCTAAATTGTATAGCTTAATGGAATGAGACAAGGAATCGTCGCAAGGGATTTAAATCTAAATGTCATGCTAGTTTCTAAATTAGCGTATATTACTTCGGTTTTTAAATAAATTGATTTTTATCCCTATTGGTATTTAATATAGGTAACTTCAGCAGATTTTTTATGTGTAAAATCATGAAAGTAAAATTTTTTGTAATTTTGGCCGTTATTTTATTTTGGCACATGTTTTATGGCTATTATTTGTAAAATTAAAGCGCGTTTATAAACGATAACTTAGTGGAAGTCATTGTATCTATCTAATTATATTACAGGTGAACAGATGAATTTATATGAAGAGCAGTTTTCAAGCGAGCATGACTTTCCAAGAGTTGAAAGTCCCTCCAAGATCTTGATAATCGCTTCTACTGGACGATGCGGTAGCCATATGTTGGGGCATGCACTACATAAAACCCATGCATTTGGTTTTCCTTTAGAATATGCAAATCTTTCAAACCTTAGTGAATGGAAAAAGAAACTAAATACTGAAAGTTTACAAGAAACCATAGCTGAACTTAAAAAGAGGAGAACATCACCTAACGGTGTGTTTGGAATAAAGTTACATTATTCTCACATCAAGGAATTTGGTGGTTTCGAAAATGTACTAAA
Source organism: Colwellia sp. (assembly GCA_046710905.1). Classification (GTDB taxonomy): domain Bacteria; phylum Pseudomonadota; class Gammaproteobacteria; order Enterobacterales; family Alteromonadaceae; genus Colwellia. The sequence continues at coordinate 1,307 of JBKEHN010000091.1, read as the reverse complement.
GTGCTTTCCTGACGCATATTATATATTGTTATCTAGAGAAAATGTATTACAACAGGCAGTATCTCTATCAATAGCGAGTCAGACCGGGGGCTGGATTTCGGGCCAAAAATTGGTGAGCAATGATCCCAAATATGATTTCAACCAGATTGATGAATCTCTTCGTAGTATCATTCTTGATACCTCTTCGTGGAGATATACCTTAGCGGCTAATGGCTGTAATTATATAGAAATGGACTTTGATAATGTTTGTAATAATTTAGCTGTTTCTTTACAAAGCATAGCGAGTTTCGTTAACTGTGAGATAGACCAGAATAAGATACCTAAAGAGCAAGTTACGAAAAAACAGAGTAACCAAAGAAACATCGAGTGGGCAACTCAATTCATCGCAGAAATCGATGGCAATAAAGAGCTTTTATGTGATTTAAAACCATCTTTTTTCACTAAGGTTAAAAGAAAATTAAGCGAATAAAACCTACATAACAAATGCTTAAGGCCGGCAAGTCTTAATAGTTACGGACGAGCCTTAGCCTATGGTTTCATCTTTTTATGACGTTAAATAAAATGCTCACTAAGCCATTATTCTTTTATGAACTTCACATTGAAATGTCGTGTAAATAGTCCTAATATCGATATAGTTCTATCGTATTATCTACGTATCGATTACATTCCTAAATTTACTTATGTACTTTAATTATTAGCATGTGCAAAGGCATAGTGAGTCGCGATTAATTTTACCCCGTAATAACTTATGGCTACTAAATAGTTAGATAACGAGCAGCTACACAGCAATACATTATTTACTTTTGTGATTTTTCATAATGAAAGATTTTGCCAACCAATGCTCCAACCAACAACCTTTCTTGAAAACAAGTCTATTACCACGGCTAGATATAGCCAACCTTCTTGTGTCCAAATGTAGGTAATGTCTGCAACGTAAACTCGATCTGGCTGAGCAACATCAAATTCACGCTTGAGCAAATTATCAAATACTGGCTGTTTGTGATCGCTATTAGTCGTTACTTTATATTTCTTTTTACTGCGAACCCAAACATCAGCTTCTTTCATTAATTTAGCCACTTTATAGCGACTCATTGGAAAACTTAATGCATCTAACGCAGCTTTAATACGCCTTTCGCCATAAGTATAGCCACTAAAGTTAGCAATCTTTTGGATCCATTCAATAATATCGTCATGGTCTGGGTCATCCATTTTGTTAGTTTTTCTCTTCTGATAACTATAATAATTGCTGCTTTAAACCTCTAACACTTTACACATTAGAGCAATCGGCCAGTATTACATGTATCGAA
>JBKEHN010000090.1:0-12594 GCA_046710905.1 Colwellia sp. | reverse complement strand
AGCGCAATATTCCAATTTTCGCTTTCAAGGGCAATACGCATATCAACTTTGTTGTAAGCATCTTCTACATAAAGTGGGTTTAAATTAACATCAACATTTTGTTTTGCTGAATGATATAGGCCTAGTGTAGTTCTGAAGTATTCAAAACCTAAAAATGAAATATCAGTGAAGTAATCAAAACCAATACTTGCGGTAAACTTAGGGGTATATTGCCCAGATTTACCGGTATAATCACAAAGTTGGTTGCCATCAGCACCTATGTCACCATCAGGAACTTGTCTGCTGTGACAGTTACCATTAGTAAAGTCTTTATATTCATGGTCTAAATAAGCCATACCATATTGCATCGATAAACCATCAAGTATTATCCAGCGACCATCAACTTCAACACCTTGTACGACTGTTTCTTTAGCATTACCCACATTAAAACCGAGCACACCATCAAACTGACTTACCTGCAAGTTATCATATTCAGTACGATAAAAAGATAAATTTACTTCTAAAGTATCATCGAGTAATAAAGACTTTATCCCCATTTCATAGGCGGTTGCTTCTTCTTCTTCAAATTCCCACGAATTAATATTATTTGCTCGCGCATCAAAACCACCAGCCTTAAAGCCGGTAGTGGCCGAGGCATAAGCCATAATATTTTGATCAATTTTATAACTTACATTAATCAGTGGCGTAAAAGAGGTTTCATTACGTTCACCTTTTAGGTTATGACCTTCTGGTGAATAAGGGCTCTGTTCACTTTGAATACCAAATACAGCATCAAATAAGGCAGGTGACATTGGGTTGGTGGTAATGTCGCCTGTACTTACATCAGTAATATTCATGACACGTGATGAGGTTTTATCTTCACTGGTATAACGTGCTCCTAAGGTAAGTGTTAACGCATCAGTGAAGTGGTATCTACCTTGGAAAAAAGCTGAAAACATATCAGTGTCTAATTGATAATTACGACCTGCGGCTTGGCCGTTAAGTGAGGATAAGGCGCCACCAGATATTAAACCTAATACACTGTTTGTTGGTATTAGGATGTTGTCATCAAAGGCAAGTTCACTAGTTTGGTAAAATAAGCCACCTAACCAATCAAATTTTTCGCCTACTGGTGAGACGATTCGAATTTCTTGACTAAACTGCTCATACTCTTCATCAATAAAAACTGAAAAAATAGGCGCTGCGGTATAATCACAATCACAGGTTTCAACAAAGTCATATGAAACTAAACCTGATACAGTGGTAAGGGTGTAATCACCAAATTTAAAGTTAGCCGTTAACGTCGCGTTATTTAAGCTGTTGTTGTTACTTTCTTCAGCGTTAGCTTGGCGCTCATAATTCAATTCACTTTCAGTGATTGCACCCGGATGGCCTAAAGCGCCTAATATTTGACTAAATGTTGCGCCAGGCATAGGTGAGCCAGCAAGTGCTGGTTCGTCTTTAATTACTTCTATTTGTCTACCAGTACCATCAAAATCATCTTTTTCGATTTTAAATAGCAAGTTCATGGTATCGCTTGGCTCCCATAATAAACTCAAACGAATAGCACTTTCATCACGGATTGTTTCATCACGATCTTTAAAGGTATTTTCAATATAACCGTCCTCTGAATAGTCTCTAACCGCTAATCTAGCCGACAAGGTATCAGTTAATGCGCCAGATACCATACCAGTAAATTCAGTAGCACCATTGGTTGGTTGATACTGTACACCCAAGTGTATTTCAGTATCTTGTGTCGGCCTAGCTGAGGATAGATTCAACGCACCTGCGATCGAGTTTTTACCAAACATAATTGATTGTGGCCCTTTTAAGACTTCAATCCTTGCTAAATCTAGAAATGGCATACGCAGTAATTGTTGGCGACCATAATGTACACCATCGATATACTGACCAACAGACTGTTCAAAACCTTGGTTATTACCCGTACCTATTCCACGGATAAACATTTGAGTACTAATACCCGTTTCTGTCATATGTAAGTTGGGCACTGAATATTGTAAGTCATCAATTTTTTCAATACTTTTCTCTTTTAAATCATCGGCACTAAGAACGTTCATTGATATCGGCGTATCTTGCGCATTTTCCGATCTTTTTTGTGCCGTTACTTCAATAACTTCTAAAGTTACTTGTGCTTGCGCGGTTGCAGCATTAATTGCTAAAGCACAAGTACTCAGGGTGAATATACTTTTTATTGTCTTATTTTTCATATTATCTGACTCTCTTATTATAATTATAATTTTTGATATCCTTAATAATATAAAGATGAGTGATAGTGAAGATAAGGTGATAAACGGTCAACTTTAAGTGAAAAGCGGTCAATCTGTGGTTAACTAGTGTTAAATAATGAAAAGAGAAGTAATGATATGGTTCAACACAATAGTTATCCCACTAATTTTACTGGTCAAGTATTTGCCCATAAACTTAACTTTATGTCGACTACCTTATCTAATCACGGCATTGATTTATCGCGTTTATTACAGGGCACAGGTATTGAATCGAATGGATTAAATAACCGCGAATATAAAATTAATAAAGAACAAATAGTGATTTTTTACCGTAATGTTTTAGCTTTAGAAATTCCTAATGTGAGTTTACTGTTGGGCGCTTCTATAAGACCAAAAGATTACGGCTTGTATGGTTGTACGTTATTATGCTGCAAAGACTTACGCTCACTACTAGAATTTTCTCTCCAATATCATAATTTGGTCACCAAAACGGTTAATATGTCACTACATGTTGAAGATAAATTACAACAATCATGTATTCGCTTTGAAGATTTATTGTTTGCCAGTGACTTAGCCGAATTTAATATAGAGCTACAGTGCGTTATTGTTTTATCTTTAGTTAGAGATTTTTTAGACAAAGATGATTTCGCTTTTGATGCTTTACGGTTTAGCTTTGATAAACCACAATACCATGAAGGCTATGAAGACTTTTTTGGTTGCCCAATTAGTTATGGTAATCCGTATAGTGAATTTGTCTTTAGTGACGATAAATGGTCATTAAACACCCTAAAAAGTAATCCTTTCGCAATGCCATTATTGCTTAGTCAATGTGACTTGGTATTAAATTCAGTACGTTCAAAAAACGAGTTCTTGATCACTATCAATCAATGGATAGCAGCGAATATGCACAAGGAACTTTGTGCAGAAAATTTAGCGAGTGACCTATATCTAACTCCAAGAACGTTACGTAGAAAGCTATCTGAACAGGGTACTAGTTTTAGTGGTATAGTGAAAGAATTGCGCTGTAATGCGGCTAAAAAATTAATAACAGAGACACAGTTAACTATTGAAGACATTGCTTGCTCTATTGGATTTAATGATACATCTAACTTCAGAGCCGCTTTTAAAAAATGGACAGGGCAAACACCCTCAAACTTAAGACAAATTAATTAAAACGCATAGCGTTCTTTCATCATCACTATAACGCTAGCCAAGCACTATGTAGTTACTAAAAATTATGTTAATTAATTGTTTTTTATCGATATTTAATGATATTAGTACTGTGTAAAGAGTCTGTTTAATTATTACTACCCATCTGATGTTGTAGGCATAATAGACATTTAATAAGTACTATCGCTTGAGTTATTTCAAATGTACCGTTCATATACTGTTAGGAGTATTTAACCATGAAGATGTTTTATACTAACGAAAGTTATTTACTTATAAACAATATAAAAAATATGATGAGACACAAGAAATACAGATATTTATTAAAAATGAATTCGCGCAAGGCGTCATAGGGGAAGTTTCTGCTTTCGATACTTGGCCAGAACTGTGGGTATTTGACGATGCTGATTTTGACCGCGCAGTAGCTATAGTGAAATCGTCGTATAGCAGTAAACAAGCAGTTGATTGGATCTGTAAAAATTGTGATGAAACAAACGACCCTGCTTTTGAAATATGCTGGAATTGTCAGAGTGAAAATGCATAATAACAATATTATCAATCGATAAGTATACACAACTAAGGAGTTAGTGATGCCAACAAATAAGCATAAAAGAAAAGCCTCTTCACATGTTAAATCTACATTAATAAAAACTGTCCGTTCATCTGGGCTGATAATATCGTATCCAAAAGCCTTTGCTGTAGTTGGTTTGAGCCTTGTTGTCTTAGGCATTTATCTTTTAGTGTTTGAATCTCAAAAGAACGCTATGTTTGGTGTTGCTATGCTGTCTCTTATTGCAGGGATAGCGATAACCATTTATGCGAACTTTGCAATACCTAAAAAGAAATAACTTAAAACACAAGGATGTCTACATGGATAGTGCTTCAATAATGGTTTGGAGTATTTCATTTGGTGGTATAGGCATGGGCTCTTTTGTCTATGGAAGAAAACAAAAAGCCATCATATCTTTTTGTATTAGGCTGTTATTTTTTGTATTCCCCTATTTTATGCCTAGCGTAATAATGTTAATTTTTGTTGGTGTTATTTTAGTAGTAATACCGGATTTCATTAATATTTAACCGATCTTAGGACATTTTTCATAAATTAACTTTGCTAAAATGGATAATTGCAATTGATTGATTTTTAACATAACAGTATGTTTTTTAGACTTTATTGTCCAATCATTTCCGTCGTTGCTAATTGTTACATAAATTACCACGATAATCGTACTAAATAGTAGCATTCTGTTTCACTTTAGATTAAATTTGCGCTTTGATTTTATTACAGTTAACAAGAGCGCCTTATGCTAGAAAATACTCTCCCTCAACTCGAACAACTGATTGAAGATATCATTGCGAAAAATAACCAGCTTAAAAGTCAAGTTGTAGAACTTGAGCAACAAAAATCATTACTTATTGATGAGAATGAAACGTTGCAACTTGAAGCACTTGACGGTGAAGAAAAGCAAAAACAAACCAACACTGTATTAACCAGCCTATTAGGTAAATTACAAAGTGTAGAAGAGGTTAATTAATGATTGCTGAAGACTCTAAAGGTATCAGCATTGAAATAATGGGTAAGCAACATCAGTTTTCTTGCTCAGCTGAACAAGCAGAGGATCTAAATCAAGCTGCTCATAGCTTAGCTGTTATGTGTGCTGACATTAAGAAACAAAAAAGTTCTGCTAACAGCGAACGTGCCTTATTGGTTGCATCAATTAATTTGAGTTATTCCCTATTAATGGCAAACAATAAACTTAAGCACTCTCAGCACGGGCAAAATGCTTTGATTTCGACATTAAAAAGTGCCCTATATCATACGGAATAATAAATTTTTCGTTTGGATTTATAGCTATTTTACGTGATAATTAAAAATTCAGCCAGGCTAGGTATATAAACGCATTGATCTTTGTGTATTATTATTATCAGTTAATAAGATATCAGTAATACGGCAAGTTTTATGTCTAAGTGCATTATTTTTAGGTATATTATGTTTAACTACATTATTTTTAGTTAGATTAGCTTTTAGCTAGATCAGCTTTAGATAAATTATAGCTAGATACATTGCGTTGTCTCATTTAGGAAAATCTTCATTATGGCTGTTGCCAGCATTGAATTTAAAGGTACAAGTTTTACTCTATCTGTTTTACATTTAAAAACATCAAACTTAGCAGCTATCCGTGCCGATCTAGTAAGCAAAGTAGCGCAAGCTCCCGATTTTTTTTATCTTGTTCCTATTGTAGTTAATATTGAAAAACTAGATATTTCAATTGATTATCAAGCGGTAAAAACATTAATTGAAGAACTTAACTTCACCTTCGTTGGTTTTACTGGTTCGATAACTAATGAACAACGTAAGCTTATTCGTGAATTTGGCTTTTCTTTTGTTAATACAACGAAAGTTAATACCTCACAAAAAGTAACCACAGGAGAAGAGGTCGTAACAGCAAAGACTGAAACAATAGTCGAAGCACCTCAACGTCTCTTGTATACAGATAAAGTCCATCGAGGACAAATTCGCTCTGGTCAACAAGTTTATGCGAAAGATCAAAATTTAGTGATAATCGGCTCAGTTTCAGCAGGTGCTGAAGTCATTGCTGATGGAAATATTCATGTCTATGGCTCATTACGTGGTAGAGCGATAGCAGGTGCTCAAGGTCATCATAAAGCCCAAATCTACTGTCAAAAACTTGAGGCTGAATTAGTCTCTATTAATGGTAATTATTGGCTAAGTGAGTCAATGGAACAACACTGGGGTTCACCGGTATATATTCATTTGACTGACAGTGAACTAACGTCATCAAAACTTATTTAATTATTAACATATAAAGGATATTCGGTCTATGGCACGGATAATAGTGGTTACATCAGGTAAGGGGGGTGTTGGTAAAACGACATCAAGTGCTGCGATTGGTCTTGGTTTAGCGTTGAAGGGCAATAAAGTTGTCTTAATTGACTTTGATATAGGCCTGCGTAATCTTGATTTAATTATGGGTTGTGAACGACGGGTTGTTTATGATTTCGTTAATGTAATCAATGGTGAAGCGACCTTGAATCAAGCGCTTATTAAAGATAAGCGTGTTAGTAGTTTATCTATTTTACCTGCTTCTCAAACACGTGATAAAGATGCGTTAAATAAGGAGAATGTTGGTAAAGTGCTAGAAGATCTTGGCAAACTTTATGACTATATTATTTGTGATTCTCCTGCAGGTATCGAAGCAGGGGCTATGATGGCACTTTATTATGCTGATGAAGCGATAGTAACGACCAATCCTGAAGTTTCATCAGTACGTGATTCTGACCGAATTTTAGGTATGTTAGCAAGTCGCTCACGTAGAGCTGAACTTGGTCTTGACCCAATAAAAGAACATTTACTATTAACCCGTTATTCACCAAAGCGTGTTGAAGAAGGTGAAATGCTAAGTGTTGAAGATGTTGAAGATATTCTTTCTATACCTTTATTAGGTGTTATTCCGGAATCACAAGCAGTGCTTAAAGCATCTAATGCCGGTGAACCTGTTATTTTAGATACTGAAAGTGATGCAGGTAAAGCTTATCAAGATGTGGTTGATCGCCTACTAGGTGAAACGGTCGATTTTAGATTCTTAGTTGCCGAGAAAAAAGGTATTTTCAGTCGTATGTTTGGAGGATAACATGGCACTATTAGATTATTTTACCCGTAAAAAAGAAAAGCAAGTAACCACGGCATCCAAGGCCAAAGAGCGTCTACAAATTATCGTTGCCCATGAGCGTAACAGTAGAAATAAACAGCCTGATTATTTACCACAACTTACTGAAGATATTCTTCAGGTATTACGTAAATACATTAAAGTCTCGGATGAAAGCTTTTCAATAAATCTTGATAAGAAAGATGGTGACTTAAACGTCTTAGAGCTTAATATTGAATTGCACGACGAGCAAAGCATTGACTAGGGTATAACTCTATCAATGACTTTAAAAAACGAAGTATGTAAACAACAGTTTTCATACTTCGTTTTGTTGTTTATTTTAACTAAATAAAGTGAATGCTTAGGTAAGTTCGCCACGTAAACTTATATCCATCTGGTGGCACATTTCATCATAGCTTAAGTTTTTACTTAACAAGTAATGCAGCTTTGTTAATGTCGCTTCTAAGGTCATATCATGGCCGCTGATCACACCCGTTTCACTTAGAGCATTACCAGTTGCATAACCAGACATGTTAACGGTACCTTTAATACATTGACTACAATTAACTACTACAATACCTTGTTCTTTTGCTTTTTGTAAACAAGAGAGTAATGCTTCATCTTGTGGCGCATTACCAACACCATAGCTACGAAGAATCAGTGCTTTTACCGGTTGTTTAATCACATTTTCAATAACGTCACTACTAATACCTGGATATAGGTGAACCACACCAATAGGCTGCGGGGTAATCGTTGACAGCTTTAATGGTTCAATATCATCTACCAAGTTTGAAAGCATACCTGCGACTAGCTGAATATTGATACCTGCTTCAAGTAATACCGGCATATTAGGTGAATCAAAAGCATTAAAACCATCGGCATAAGCTTTAATACAACGGTTGCCACGATAAAGTTTATTATTAAAAAACAAGCTCACTTCACTTATTGGATAATTTGCCGCTATGTATAAAGAATTGAGTACATTGACTTGGCCATCAGAGCGCAGTTGACTTAGCGGAATTTGTGAACCGGTAACAATCACAGGTTTACTTAAATTTTCGAACATAAAAGATAAGGCTGAACTGGTATAGGCCATGGTATCTGTACCATGTAAAACGACAAAGCCATCATAGTCATCGTAATTAGCTTTAATATCATCAGCGATACGCTGCCAATCACTGGGGGTCATGTTTGATGAATCTATTAATGGCTGATACTCACTGATGGTAAAGTCAGGCATTTCACTACGATGAAATTCAGGTAGGGCATTTATAGACTCAGTCAGATGACCTTTAGTAGGAACAAAGCCTTGAGTGCTTTGCATCATACCAATGGTACCGCCAGTGTAAGCAACGTAAATTCTTTTCTTCAACATAACTTTGACTACTTATTTTATTTGAACGTTATTTCAACCATCACCCTAACAGGTAATTCGCTAGCGATTAGATTTTATTATGGGGAATATTATATCTCAGTAAATAGGGTAGTTGCTATAGCACTGCGTTGATGAATTAGTTAAAGCATGACACATCTTATGGAAGAGGTTAGGGCGGATAGAACCGATGTTTTTCTTTGCTCTGTTGATTTAAGTCAATTATTAGATAAATAAAAAGAGGGAGCTAATTGCTTAACTACCTCTTTAAAATAACGCGACTCTATAACCTGTTATAACTTGAAATGCTGTTATTTTAGTTAACACAAGCAACACATAATGTATAACGACCTTGTGGATCATTAAACTGGTTGATTTGATTTAATTCAGCTTTCATCATGGTAAGAAATTGTGATAATGGTTTATTATTTAGCGCATTAGTGGCCAAATCGATAGCTATATGTTCTTGGGTAGCCGTAAATAAGCTGACCAATGACGATGATTTACCAAGTAATTGCTGTATTATTTTATTACGTGAAGACTGCTCTTTTTCAATTAATAACGTGTCGTATTGATCTAATTTAGCCAGTTCTGCTGCCGCTACTATAGCATCACTTAGGTTACCCAGCTCATCAACTAAACCAAGCTCTTTTGCTTTTTTACCTGACCAAACACGTCCTTGAGCTATCGCATCAACTTGTTCAAGGGTCATATTACGATTGCTAGCAACTAGTTGAATAAACTCTTGGTATCCTCTATTTATCGATAATTGGAACAAATTTGCCCTACCAGGGGTAAGTGCTTGAGTTGGACCAAAACCAGCAATATCGGTGGTACCAACACCATCAGTATGTACACCTATTTTGCTTAATGAGTCTTCAAAAGTCATCATTATACCAAAAATACCAATTGAACCTGTGATAGTAGAAGCGGCTGCGTATATTTTATCTGCTGGAGCTGAAATCCAATACCCGCCTGATGCTGCATAAGTACCCATCGAAGCAACAACTGGTTTACCCGCTTGTTTTAACAACTCAACTTCTTGACGAATAATTTCTGAAGCGTAAGCACTACCACCAGGGCTATCAACACGTAATACTACTGCTTTTACGTTATCATTATATCGCGCTTTACGTAGTAAATTAGCGGTACTGTCACCACCTATAGTACCAGGCTTCTGTGTACCATCTAAAATAGTACCTTTAGCAATAATAATAGCAACTTTATCACTAGCGCGACCAGGAAGTTCTAAATTTTTATCTAAAGACGACCTGGTTGCTGTGAAGTAATCTTGGTAACCAATATGACTATAGCTATTACCTTTTTTATTTTTTCCAACTAAATCAATCAATTCGGTACGCATTTCTTGCCGTGATTTCAATTGATCAACCCAGTTATTGTTAAGCGCATATTTAGCATAACTACTTTCAGCCGCGCTAAATTTACTAATTAAAACATCAATATCCTCATCAAAGTTTTCTATACCAAAACCACGACGTTGAGCCACATCTTCTTTATATTGCATCCATAAATCAGCTAACCACAGTGTATTAGCTTCTTTAGCAGCGTCAGACATATCATCACGAATAAACGGTTCGACAGCAGACTTAAAAGTACCAACACGAAAAATATGCTGATTAATCGCTAATTTTTTTAATGCCGACTTAAAGTACATATTATAGTGGCTATAACCATCAAGTAACATATAGCCTTGTGGGTTTAACCAAATGTTGTTAGCTGTACTGGCTAAGTAGTATTGGTCTTGGGAATATTGGTCACCAAGGGCAATAACCTGTTTACCTGAATCTTTAAAGTCTTCTATCGCTGAGGCAATATCTTGTAACTTAGTTAAACCTGTTTTGTTTAAGCCTTGTAGTTGTAAAACTAATATTTCTACTCGGTCATCTTTTTTTGCTTGTCCAATAACATCAATAATATTGGTGAGTAAAACTTCAGGTTTATCATCTTTTTGCTCCATCGCTTCAGATAAAAAGGCTTCCATAGGGTCAACTTCACGCTTTTGTTCTACTATATCACCTACAAGATTCAAGACTAAGGCCGTTTTATTGGGGACTTGTAATTGCTCTTCACTACTTGAGAATACGCCAATGAATGCGAATAACAGTATAAAAAAAACTAGGTTTATCACTAATGAGCGGGTAAAACTTAAAACGCGCCAAAGTGAGGAAAAGAAACGTTTTATAATGCTTGGATTATTCATAGTTTGATCTTAAATAGGTTTAATTAAAAAATTCAGCTTTATACTACCTTAATGTTCAGCAAAACTTAACATCCGGAACAAGCTAGATTGTAACTATTTATAGCAATAAGATATTTGATGACTGTTTTTAACACTTTCGATGCTTTTTTCATAACTTTGAAAGACTTTATAGGATTAGCCGTTCTTATTATTAACCGTGTTATTTATTTTATAAGATAATTATCATGCAAACGTTACAATATTACTACCAGTGTTTTATAGTACAGCTTAAAAACTATGACGGTATTGCCGCCTTATTATTAAGACTATACCTTGCACCAGTATTTATTATTGCTGGCTTTAGTAAAACCCAATTACTCAATGAAGATGTTACGGGATTTAGTGCCATAATGGCGGATCCTAATATTATTGCTTGGTTTGGTAATAGTGATTGGGGTTTAGGTTTACCATTTCCGGCCTTACTTGCTAACTTAGTTATTCTGGTTGAATTCTTCGGCGGTTGGTTATTATTAGTTGGCGCACTTACACGCTTAATTAGTATTCCACTTATGTTTACTCTTATAATAGCCGCCACCTCTGTACATGCTGAAAATGGCTGGTTTGCTATCACGCCAACGAATAGTGATATTAGTGCAGCAAAAGTAGTTACTTGGCTAGGTATTGATAGTGCCCAAGCTAGTTTAGATAACAGCAAAGTAACCACTATACGGCTTAAAAAAATGCGTGAAATATTAGCCGAAAAGGGTAACACCGAATGGCTTTATGAAAAGGGTAATATAGTGGTGTTAAATAATGGTATAGAATTTTCAACAACCTACTTTATAATGTTACTGGCGTTATTCTTTATTGGTGCAGGACGATTTACCAGTGTCGACTATTTTATAGCAAGACGATTTCTAATCGTAAAGAAACGATTTAGTTAACATTATATTTTATTTTTAGCATCAACATCAAAAAAGCTGAACAGATATTTACTCTGTCAGCTTCATTAATGCCATTAATTTGTCATAGTTCTTTTTTTAAATAGCAGAAGTAAATGACCAAAATGATAAATACTTAAACCGAGTAGCATCATAAACGCACCTATTATCAGCTTGTTATTGATTACTTCACCATTTAACACCGCACCCAAGGTTAGGGCTACCACCGGAGTAATCAAGGTTATCAATGTAACATTACTAGCGGATAATTTTTGTAATACGGTGAAGTAGGCATAAAAACCAATCAAAGAACCAAAAATGCCTAAATAGAGTGTGGCCCAAAGCGACTTTGCTTGCCAGGTATCAACCGGCAAGCTACCATCTAGTAATAACCAGCTCATCAGAAATAATGGTGTAGTAACTGTTAAAGCACCTACGGTAGTGGCTAACGGGTGAATAGCTAATGAAACACTTTTGACCAATACGCTGCTCAAGCTAAAGAAAAATACTGCTAACAAGATAAATATTACACCATAAATACTATCATCCACTAAGTTGAAATTATTGGAACACACTACAGCGAGGCCAACCAGTGATAAAGCCATAGAAATCTTACGAATTCCGCTGATATTAGGCTCCGCTAATATTTTCTTTGCTAACAGCGCTGAAATCACCGGAGACAAACCAAATACTACCGAAATGATGCCAGAGGACAAGTAAGTTGAAGCTAGATAAGAGCAAAGCATGCCAGCAAAAATTCCTAAAGCTGAATAGGTGTATAAAGTTAATACTTGTTTATGCCATGGACTATTAATATTTCGCACTTTAATCACCAGTCCAGCTAAAATTAGGGCAATAAGCATTCTAAGTAATACCGCTAAACTTGGATTAATTGATTCGCTACTCCATACTATGCCCAATGGGGTGGTAGACCATATTAATAGTACCGCCAAATAGGCAATTGACACTGATATTTTATACTCCTTGTTTACGTTTAAAATTTAGCTATGTTTTTCAGTTTTAA
>JBKEHN010000089.1:0-12607 GCA_046710905.1 Colwellia sp. | reverse complement strand
AATTAAGACATGATTTTAGAAACAACACCAGCACCAACAGTACGACCACCTTCACGGATAGCGAAGCGTAAACCTTCGTCCATCGCTACTGGGTTGATTAGCTCAACAACAAACTTCAAGTTGTCGCCAGGCATTACCATTTCAACACCTTCAGGAAGCTCTACAGCACCTGTGATATCTGTTGTACGGAAGTAAAACTGTGGACGGTATCCTTTGAAGAATGGGGTATGACGACCACCTTCATCTTTCGAAAGAACATATACTTCAGATTCGAATTTTGTGTGTGGTAAAATTGAACCAGGAGCACATAGTACTTGACCACGTTCAACATCTTCACGCTTAAGACCACGTAGAAGAACACCACAGTTCTCGCCAGCACGACCTTCATCAAGAAGCTTACGGAACATTTCAACACCAGTACACGTTGATTTTTGTGTATCACGGATACCTACAACTTCTACTTCTTCACCAATTTTGATGATACCACGCTCAACACGACCAGTAACAACGGTACCACGACCTGAAATTGAGAATACATCTTCGATAGGCATGATGAATGCACCGTCGATTGCACGCTCTGGCTCTGGAATATAAGTATCAAGTGCATCAGCAAGCTCAATAATTTTCGCTTCCCATGCTTCGTCGCCTTGAAGAGCGCCTAAAGCTGAACCTTGAATTACCGGTAAATCATCACCAGGGAAATCATATTCAGAAAGAAGTTCACGAACTTCCATTTCGACTAGTTCAAGTAATTCTTCATCGTCAACAACATCACATTTGTTCATGAAAACGATAATAAATGGAACACCAACTTGGCGAGACAATAAGATGTGCTCACGTGTTTGTGGCATAGGACCATCTGTAGCAGCAACGACTAAGATAGCGCCATCCATTTGTGCAGCACCGGTGATCATATTTTTGATATAATCGGCGTGACCAGGACAATCTACGTGTGCATAGTGACGTGCAGCTGTATCGTATTCGATGTGAGAAGTATTGATTGTAATACCACGTTCACGCTCTTCAGGAGCATTATCGATTTGTGCGAAGTCTTTAACTTCACCACCGTGTACTTTAGTTAATACCGCAGAGATAGCGGCTGTTAACGTTGTTTTACCATGATCTACGTGACCGATTGTACCAACATTAACATGCGGTTTTAAACGTTCAAATTTTGCTTTAGCCATTTTTCAATACCTCTGGGTATAGTAATAATTTACTGTTTTAGTGTGAGATTTAGTTTGAGATAGGGATAGATTAATCTAGGAATGGTGCTGATAGGCAGATTCGAACTGCCGACCTCACCCTTACCAAGGGTGCGCTCTACCAACTGAGCCATATCAGCATTCATATACAAAGATTGGAGCGGGCGGCGAGAATCGAACTCGCAGCTTTAGCTTGGAAGGCTAAGGTATTACCACTATACGACGCCCGCGTTTTCTATCTTATATCTTTTTTTGATTTATAGTTATTTTATAATAAATATAAATCGAAATATGGTGGAGGGAGGTGGATTCGAACCACCGAAGGCTGAGCCGTCAGATTTACAGTCTGATCCCTTTGGCCACTCGGGAACCCCTCCACTTTAAGCCTATACCTTTATCAAGGTACCTTATGAAAGCAATGCTTTGATAAGTATTAATGGTGCCGACTGCCGGAATCGAACTGGCGACCTACTGATTACAAGTCAGTTGCTCTACCAACTGAGCTAAGTCGGCACTACATTAAGTGGTGCGAATTCTAGTGCAATGTTTTGCCCCTTGCAATAGCTAAATTCAAATATTTTGTACTTTTTTCATCTTTATGGTTTGTTTGATGGATTTTTATTCAAGGGATGGTTATTTTTAGGGCTCAACAGCATACCACTACTGATTAAGGTAAAAATTCGATATTATCATAGCTACTCTCCTTGAATATACTCATTTCAACAAACCTAAACAAAGTATAATCAAGACACATTTTGTTGTTAAGAGTTATTACCTTATCAACAAATATAACGACGAGTATATTTACTGCGTTTCCCCAAAGTACTGGTTTTTATTGCGTTATTGATTTCAACAATAGAATACCTACTCTCTTCAATCAATATATCCCATAAAGGTATTTATAATTTCAGCTGAATCCTAAAATTTTAAGTAGAATAGGTATCAATGTAAGATTTTTATTTTTTACTATTTATCTACTAATAGATTAGTAGTTATCTGATGTATTCTCTATTGTTCTTTAAATAGTAGGATTGTCACTAATGAGATAAGGATGTTGCTGACATGCCGCCTAGTTGCCCTGCTGACATTGGTGGTATTATTGGTGTTTGTTGTTCTATTTGTGCTCTAGCTGCTGCTGCCGTTAATGCGCCAACTGACTTGTTTCTTGCTCTGACCATAGGAGCTGGAATGATCCGACCTTTCACTTTCGGTTGAGGAGCAAAGTTAGCCGCTGACTTACCTAACAGGCGAGTATGAATACAAGACCTAATTTCTTCTAAGGTATAATTTGCTTTTACTTTAATACGAAGATGTGGAATTGAAGCGGCTTCTAAACTACCACTAACAAACCAATCTTTCTTAATTTTATAACCTCGTCCCTGTGTATCAACTAAATCAATAGCGCCAAGTAACTTCATGCTACTACGGTCGCAAATAACAAAGTCTAAGTACTTAGTTTCAGCACTTTTTGCAGCAGTTTGACTGGCACGGCTTGATACACCATTACGTATAGTTACTACATCACTTAGTCTGACACGATTTAGCACACGGTATTTTGCACCTAATGCCTGCTCAATAAGATTTTGGAAGTTTTTTTCTGCTGGTGTAAAAATTGCCTTCTTACTATCAAAAGGAAAAGGAAAGCTATTATCGTTTAAACGACTTGCTAACACGGCAACAATTACCACTAAGGTGATCAAGGTAAATAATATCAGTTCCATATACTTCTCCAGCGATTCAAATTCTTGACGCTTTCTCTGTCTCAGAGAATAAACGTACTCGTTAACTTGAATTAAGCAGAATGTGTGCCAATGATCATTATTATTAGGATATTTGTGAAGCGGGAGGGATTTACTTTTATTTGAGTTAAGATTATCAGTAATGATCATTTAAAATATAGATGCAGCGTCACACTGCATCTATATACCTCAGCTATATGTAGCATAACTATTTAAGCTGGATATTTTTCTTCTAACGCTTGATATAATTGCTGTTGGAAGTCTTCAGCAGCTGTATCTAAAGTAGTTACTAGTTTTGCTAACACTTCATTATCTTCTTCACCGTACCATTCTTTAATATAGCTACCTTCTTTATAGCCATGGTCTTGACGGAAAAAGTTTAATGTGTTTTTACCAACATACTGTCTAAATAGTTCATCTAAATCCATATTCATTAACGACATACAATCAGCGAGAGCTTTAGCGTCAAATGCTTTACCTGTAACAGCTGCAGATGCTAAGTTTTCAAGCGCTATTTTAAAGTCACTTTCTGCTGTACCTTGGTGTAGTTCTTTAGCAAGTACACTAGCGATGGAGTCAGCACTATCACCAGATATTAAACGTAAACTCAAACCAAAATGAAAAATATCAACCAGTTCTAATTGTACTTGAGCGATGTCAATCTCTTGATGTTTCCACCACTTCCACCCGTGATGATCTAACATCTCAGCACATTCAACCCAAATTGCACGATACCACTCATAACCATTATCACGCCAGGTCTCGCTAACACGACTGTTCATCGCATCTTGCATGATTAGCATTTGGCTAATTTTTTTTTCGGCTATAGAGAGTGCGGTTGATAGTTGTTGGCTCATGTTTTTCTCAAATAATGATATTAGTACTGCTATTTTGCCGCAGCTAAAAGCTTGTGACAAGTAATAGCTGTTTGTTTTATTCAAAGAGTAAGTTTATGACTACTTTTTAAATTTTATTAACTAAATAACTTTTTTCTTACCATAGCCCGATATGCTTTTGGCGTTAAATTTAAGTTTTGCTTAAATAGTCGCGTTAAATGTCCTTGATCTTGATAACCGACCTGATCGGCGATTTCTTGGATGGTTAAGTTACTTGATGATAATAGTTCTTTGGCTGTTTCTATTCTCAACTGTTGCCAATATTGTGTTGCTCTAGTTCCCGTAGCAGCTTTAAAGCGACGAGTAAACGAACGCTGGCTCATACCAAATAGCTTAGCTATATCAGTAAGGGTAAGTTCGGTGTTTAAATGAGTTCGTAACCAAAATTGGATTTCGGCAATTAATTCGTCTGCATGCCTATCACCCGAACCTTCTAAATAACGTTGTTCTTCATATGGCTTACGGATTTCATGGGAGAAATTTCGCTCTACATTTTGAGCCGCTGCTTTTCCATAATGCTGGGCTATCAGATGAACAATAATATCTGCTAATGCATTCAAACTAGCAGCGCAATAAATACGTTCAGATTGAGTAATAAAAAAATCAGGTTTTAAATCAACTTTTGGATAATCTCGTTTAAATTGGTCAACATAATGCCAATGTGTTGTCGCTGAGTGGTTATCTAATAAACCCGATTCGGCCAAAAAGCATACGCCAGTACCCACACCTATTAAGGTACTACCCTGCTGCCAACAATTTTTTAACCAAGAAATAATTTTTTGATGACTTTTCAGTACTGGCCGTGGGTTACGCCATAAACTTGGCACAATAATAATATCAGGTGACATACTACTAGCTGCTGATTCACCATCAAGGGTAATATCAGCCATCATAGTAATACCCGCACGGGATTTTATACTGTCAGCAGATTCACTCAAAAATTGCGTTGTTAGTTTTAATACTGATTTGTCATAACGTCTCGCAAAAGCTTCACCAGCAAGTAACATCTCTACTGGTAAGGTAACACCTGTTGCCAGAACGTGAGGATAAATCAGTAGGGTCACCGTTAGCTTATCTATTAAACACTCTTTTTTTATTAACTTGTTAGGCATAATTTTTTCATAATGCTTATTTCTGGCCATTATTACACAATATAAGGCCATTTAGACTTATTATTATTTTATAGATTCATTAGAATAGTTGTTATCTAACGCAATATAACTATTTTACTTTTATTCAAATTCTTAAGTTGGCTATCACATGACACGTTTACCTTTAATTATTGGCATGGGCGGTATTAATGCTTCAGGTCGTACCTCGTTTCATCAGGGCTTTCGCCGTATAGTCATCGACAAATTAAATGCACAAGCACGCCAAGAGACTTTTGTTGGTCTAGCCAGCTTAATGAAACTAGTCACCAATCAAGATGGCTCTTTAGTTGATGCTAAAGGTAATGCTATTTTAGCTAGCGAGATAGAAGCTAAGTTAGGTAAAAAAATTCTTGCGGGAACATTAATTCGTAAAATTGAAAAAAATCATTTTGATCCTGATGCAACTCACTGGCATCAAAAAATGAATATCAGCCCTACCGATAAAAATATTACCTTTGAATTACGTGCTAAGGAATTACCTCAGCCAGTACCTAATTCATGGCTTGTTACCGACTTAGGCGACAAAAGAGTTTCTGTTAAAATCCCAGAGCAATTAACCATTACTCATGACTCCTATCGTGACAACCCTATCAAAGCAGCGGGACAGTTTCCAACAGGATTTGAACCTGGAAAGTTATATAACAGTCGATACCAACCACGTGGTTTACAAGCAACTATTTTTGCGGCTACCGATGCTATTCGCTCTACTGGATTAGAATGGGATGCGATTCTAGATAAAATTAGTCCTGATGAAGTTGGTACTTATTCGGCTTCAATTGCTGGTCAAATGCAAGATGAAGGTTTTGGTGGTTTAATTAAAAGTCGTTTAGCTGGATCTCGTGTTAGTACTAAGCAGTTAGCACTTGGCTTAAATACTATGTCGACCGATTTTATCAATGCTTATGTAACAGGTAATGTCGGTACAACTTTTACTAGCTCTGGTGCTTGCGCAACTTTTTTATATAACCTAAGAGCAGCAGTACATGACATGACGGCGGGTCGTACTCGTGTAGCTATTGTTGGTAGTAGTGAAGCAGCAATCACGCCAGAAATGATTGAAGGCTTTGGTAACATGAGCGCACTAGCCAATGAAGAAGGCTTAAAGAGACTTGATGGTACCGATACTGCTGATCATCGTAGAACTAGTCGTCCGTTTGGTAAAAACTGTGGCTTTACTATGGGTGAAGGCGCACAATTTGTTGTATTGATGGATGATGCACTTGCGTTAGAAATGGGGGCAAAAGTACTCGGCTCTGTTGCCGACGTATTCATTAATGCTGACGGTTATAAAAAATCAATTACCGCGCCAGGCCCAGGTAACTATATTACCATGGCTAAATCTGTCGCTTTAGCAGAACAAGTACTTGGCAAAGAGGCTCTTCAAGAGCGTAGTTTTATTCTAGCGCATGGTTCAAGTACACCACAAAATCGTGTTACTGAGTCGTTAATTTATCATAAAGTAGCAGAGTGCTTTAATATTAAAAACTGGCCTGTTGCCGCACCTAAAGCCTATGTTGGTCATACTTTAGGCCCAGCAAGTGGCGATCAAATGGCGATGGCATTAGGTATTTTCAGCGATAATATTATGCCTGGTATTACCACCATTGATGAAGTTGCTGAAGATGTTCATAACGAACACCTAAACATTGCTACTGAACATTGGTATTGTCCTGATATGGACATCGCATTTATTAATTCAAAAGGCTTCGGCGGTAATAATGCAACCGCTACCGTGTTTTCGCCAAAAGTAAGCTTAGCTATGATGGCAAAACGTTATAACGCTGAAGCAATGGCAACTTATCAGCAAAAGTTAGTTGCTGTCGAGCAAGCACAGCAGGTTTATCGTGATAATGCCAATAAGGGACAATTCGATTTAATCTATAAATTTGGTGAAGGTCTTATTAATGAGGCTGATATTGAATTAACAAGTGATAGTTTAACTTTCGCTGAATTCAAGAATAGTATCGCGCTACCAAGTAAAAATCCTTTTGAGGATATGGTATAGCCTTATCTAGTAAAATGTGAGCTTACTAATTCGGTGAGCTCTCAACTTATTCACTCCCGCAGTAACGTTAAATATACAATCGAGTCACTTCTGCTTAGGCGATAACTTCCTCAAACAAAGACAAGACAGATAGATGACTCGACTACGCATAATTCTAATTACCCTACTATCACTATTAGCCTTTGCTGCTAATTCACTGATAACTCGCTTTGCTTTACAAGAAACATCAATTGATGAAACCAGCTTTATTATGTTGAGAATAGTTTCTGGCGCATTATTTTTGTGGTTGTATTTACGTTATAACAAGAATAACAAAGCTGGCACATGGTTAGCCGCTTTTTCCTTGTTTATATATGCTGTTAGTTTTACCTATGGTTATCGATTAATTGCAGCGGGTAGCGGTGCTTTATTATTGTTTGGTGCAGTTCAAGTAACCATGACCATTGCTGGTTACCGTGAAGGTGAACGGCTTAATGTTATACAAATAGCAGGCTTCATACTTGCTATTATTGGACTGCTTATATTAATGTTACCAGATATAAGCTCGCCTTCTATTACCGGCGCATTATTAATGTGTATCTCTGGGGTTGCTTGGGGTATTTATACATTACAGGGAAGAGGTGCCAATAACCCTGTCGCAACCACAGCCGGAAACTTTATAAAAGCGGCACCCATGGCAATACTGTTATGGCTTATAGTTTACCTATCAACAAACGATACTATCAATTTAGTAAGCGATGGTATTATCTATGCACTGCTGTCAGGCATCATCACCTCTGGCATTGGCTACATTATTTGGTATAGTGTTTTACCTGAACTCAAGGCTATTCAAGCTGCGATTGTGCAACTAAGTGTGCCATTATTAGTTACTTTAGCGGGTGCACTGCTGCTTAATGAAACCATTACAATACCTGTCGTACTGGCCTCTACAGCTATCTTACTCGGCACGGTATTAGTGCTAATTTTTAAGAAAAAAAGGTAAATCTATCAAACAGTAAACTTCGCTGAGAGTGATTTTCACTCAATCGTTACCATTACGTATGAAGATATTACTCGTACTACTACTATTATCTCAGCTGACGGTAGTTTTTCATTACCTAAACTACCCGTTGGTCAATATACCATTACTGTTAACCAGGATGGCGATGAGATAGAACAAACTGTTCAGGTAACTTGCCTAGTGATCGCCGCCATACCATCAAACTCTTTACTTCTTATGCTGTAACAGAAGACTTTACTGTTCGATTAAATACTAATATTGGTAGCGGGAAACCAATAAGTGCTATAGCGGCATGTGCTTCTTGTGCAAGTGGTAATGAGCCTAGATATTATTCATCATGTTATGATGAATAATACAGACAATGCATCAAAAGGTACTTGCGGTACAACAGATTAGACCTATGTATTTAACTTATCAGCAACATATAGATTGGATGTATTTAAAAATGACTTAATGTTTAAAGCTACGGTATATAACTTATTTAATTCATCTACTCAAACCACTGTTGTTCAAAAAGAACTCAAACAAATACTACAGGTAATACTTTTATAGATACTAACTGGAGCGTAACAACTCGCCACGTTAGTGCCGGTTATGTATCACTTATTGCTCGTTACGAGTGTTAATCAGTAGTTAAAATAAACATTTCGCATATTGAAATGTAATGTTAAAAACCGCTCATTTATGCGGTTTTATTTCTTAATTTTAAACATACACAAACACAAAAACAAAGCTGTACATAAAGACAGTGTACACTCTATAATCAAAGTCATAACAACTTATTACTCAGTTCCAATGCCATTGAAACTCTATATTGCCGAAAAACCGAGTTTAGGTCGGGCTATTGCTGCCGCTCTACCTAAGCCACAAAAAAACCATAAAACACATATCGAGCTCGCCAATGGTGATGTGGTCAGTTGGTGTATTGGCCATATTTTGGCGCAAGCAGACCCTGAAGATTATGACGCTGAATTAAAAAAATGGCGCATGGAAAGTTTGCCAATAGTGCCAGAGCAATGGCAACTAAAACCCATCACGCGTACACGAGCACAACTCACTGTATTAAGAAAATTAGTAAAACAAGCTGATGAAATTATTCACGCCGGCGATCCTGATCGTGAAGGTCAATTACTGGTTGATGAAGTGATTGATTACTTTAAAGTATCAAAAACTAAAAAAGCGAATATTAAACGTTTACTGATCAGCGATTTAAACTTACCTGCGGTTAAACGTGCACTCACCTCATTAAAACCTAATAGTGATTTTATGCCTTTATCTATTTCTGCCTTAGCACGTTCGCGCGCTGATTGGCTGTATGGTATTAACCTCACCCGCGCTTATACCTTACAAGGACAAAAAACAGGTTATCATTCGGTATTATCTGTAGGTCGCGTACAAACACCTTTATTAGGCTTAGTCGTTAAGCGTGAGCAAGAAATTTCACAATTTATCAGTAAACCTTTTTTCCAAGTACAGGCCCATATTGCGCTAACCTCAAATGCAGCGATTGCTTTTACCGCAAAATGGCAACCCAGTGAAAGCTGTCAACCTTATTGTGATGAAGAAGGTCGGGTTGTGGTCAAAGCGTTAGCGCAGAATGTCGTTAACCGTATAGATAATCAACCTGCTACAATCAGTAATATTGAAAGTCATGAAAAGCAGCAAGTAGCGCCTTTACCCTTTAATTTATCACAACTACAAATTAGCGCTGCAAAGCAGTTTTCCATGAATGCCAAACTAGTGCTTGATGTTTGTCAGATTTTGTATGAAAGACACAAGCTGATAACCTACCCGCGCTCTGATTGTCGCTATTTACCTAAAGAACAACTAAAGCAAGCAAAAGGCATTGTCAATACTCTCGCGCAGTCATCGTTACCCTGTAATAAACCCGCACAAGGAGCGAACACAGCTTTAGTGAGTAAAGCGTGGAATGATAAAAAAATCACCGCACATCATGCCATTATTCCGACTGAAAAATCACCCGAGAATATCAACTTAAATACCTTTGAAAAAAATATCTATTTACTGATCGTGCGCCAGTATTTAGTACAGTTTTATCCTGCTTATATTTACCAGCAAACCAAAGTGCATTTACTCATTGCTGGTGGACACTTTCTCACTCAAGCAAAAATGGAAAAACAGCTAGGCTGGCAAGTACTTTTCCCTAAAAGCAAAAAATCGCAAACTGCAGATAATTCAAAACAAGGCGACGACCAAGAGCAAACATTACCTCCTTTAACAAAAGGCCAAATAGTACATTGCCAACAAGGCGAGTTAATAGACAAACATACCTCTCCGCCACAGTCTTTTACCGATGCAACGCTGCTCGGCGCCATGACGGGGATCTCTCGTTACGTCAGTGATCCAGCCATCAAAAAAGTACTGAAAGAAACCGATGGTTTGGGTACCGATGCGACGCGTGCCGGTATTATTGATTTACTCTTTAAGCGTGATTTTTTAAAACGTCAAGGAAAAGCAATAACCGCAACAGAGGTGGGTGTTGCGTTAATCAACGCTTTACCCGAAATGGCTACCCTGCCAGATATGACCGCACAATGGGAAGCTACCCTGACAGCAATCAGTGAGAAAAATGCTAGTTACTTGCACTTTATGCAACCGTTAACAAATATTGTCACCGAGATGGTACAGGGTGCTAGCCAACAATCATTTTCAGGCTTACCTAAAGTTGCTTTTAAAGCTAAGCGTGGCAAGAAGACATTTCAAAAGAGCCGCCCTAAAAAGACAAGTTAGTGACTTGCTATCAAACAATAGAGATATTACTTTATTAGTCAAAATATAACCAAACAGCATCGTTTAACGCTTACTAAGTAAAGCTAAATGTCTTAATATATTTAAGCTAAAGCATTGTAATTATTAATATTCACTAGATCGATAAACCTAGACTTTTTTAAAAAATTTGTTTACTGTGATATCACTCTTAGACTTTTATAGATGGATGATTTATTGTCAGTCCATTTACCATCACACTGTTCGATAATAATTGCTTGACCTATCCCTTAGACAAGTTATCTAGCTTTATAAAAGTGAAATTTGAATATGCATGAACATATGATTATCTTAATTATTGCGGTATTAGTACTGCTTTATGGCTATATATCTCAAGGGCTAAGTCGGTTAAATATATCTGGTCCCATGGTTTTTGTCGGTTTAGGCTTATTAATTTCACCATTAGGTTTAGATATTAGCAAAGTAGATATTGATGCTGAATTTGTCACCATCATCGTTGAGATTGCACTGGTCCTAGTACTATTTAGCGATGCGGCATTACTTTCTTTAAAATCACTGCGCCATTCGTGGCAATTACCCACCCGTTTATTACTCATAGGTTTACCACTGACCATTATTGCTGGTACCTTCATCGCACAAATGATATTTCCGAATCAACCGGCAATTTATATGTTGTTACTCGCCCTGCTGCTTACACCAACAGATGCCGCATTAGGTAAGGCCGTCGTCTCAGATATAAAAGTGCCTAAAGATATTCGTTCTACTATTAACATAGAAAGTGGCCTTAACGATGGTATTGTTTTCCCACTCGTTATTACTGTAATTGCGATGATTACTAGTGGATTAACCGAAGCCAGTGGTGGAGATTCTTCGTGGTTAAGCAATGTATTTACTCAAGTTAGCGTTGGCGCCTTAGTCGGCGCTTCTATTGGTTATTTAGGCAGTAAAATGTCACAGTTCAGTGTCAGTAGAAATTTGATGGTTGCAAGCTATAAAAATCTTGTACCCATTGCATTAGCGCTATTAGCTTTTTATTTAGCTGAGACCTTGCAGGGTAACGGCTTTATTGCCGCATTTTTTGCGGGTTTACTCGCCGGTAATACGTGCGAACAAACCCGTGAACATATTGAAAATTTTGCAGAAAGTGAGGGCGAACTATTAGTACTTATCAGCTTCTTCCTTTTTGGTTTAGCTTTTGTTCCTAATATTATTGAATATGTTACTGTTGAAGTCTGTCTCTATGCATTTTTAAGCTTAACTGTATTACGCATGATACCAGTAATAATCTGTCTTATCGGTGCTAAACTTATCACAGGTAAGCTTGATTTTTCTACCATGACCTTTATTGCCTGGTTTGGCCCACGTGGTATTGCCTCTATTCTCTACGTACTCATTGTTGCCCATGAGATGGGGGCAGACAAAGGTTTAGAAACTGTTTACGCTACCGTAATGGTAACCGTGTTAATGAGTATTTTTGCTCACGGTATCAGTGCTCAGCCACTTGCCAACTGGTATAGTAAACATCACCAAGATAACTAAGAAATACAGTAAGAGACTATTTATGATTATGCTACAAAGCGCTATGGAAAAAAGTAACTTATTTAAAGTTGATGAATTTGGCGTGACAAACTATAACTATGGCATATTGGCAATAGTGTCTTTTGCCTTATTTGCGCTCATTAATATCGGTTTAGGTTACATTACCTTTGTAGCAGAAACTGCCGTAGTAGGTTCTCCTGTAAAGAATTATGCCGACGCTTTTTGGCTCATGCTTATGTCTTCTACCACCATAGGCTTTGGTGATGTTTATCCTATTACCTTAGTTGGCCGTATCGCGGTTTTTGTTATGTTTATTCTTGGTGT
>JBKEHN010000088.1:0-12611 GCA_046710905.1 Colwellia sp. | reverse complement strand
AGAGGGGAATAGGAGGATAATAGTTATATTTTTAATTAATTGTCGTATCTCAAAATATTGATGTCGTTTATTTTTATAGCGCTAGTAAATATTATTATATCTATCATAATATTTAGCTACTTGTCGATATTCAAATCACACGACAGAATACTGTTATCTCAACCTTTTATCTGATGATTTTGTTGAATTGATGCTATGATTTTTGTGTAAATAGCCTATAGCATTTACCAAAGCCTGCATGTCGTAAAATAATGGATGATTTATTTTTAGTAAAATATGACAAAATAATTTCAATAAAATAATCTAATTTAGAACTAAATATAGCCATGCCTCTGTGCCTAAATTATTATCTAGATAAAATACTAGTTAATCTTGTAATCTCTCTTTGAAGTCAGAAAAATAAAGGCATACTTGAACTAGCTTTGCTCAGGATTAGTTTTGATTGCTACCCCCTATATTCACAGTGATTGACACGCTATAACCCGGTCGTTGAGTTTTATAGATTCAATGGATATTCTGCCCCTAATAGACGCAGTGATAATGAACATGAATATGAGCATTTTTATATCAGTGGCTACTACAAGAGTAAATAATGAAAAGCTCTTTGATAACACCTAAGGAATATTCAGTTTTAATTAACACCGGATTTAAAATTTAGTATGAATCTATAGCTTTAGAAACAACTAATTAAAAATATGACCACTGACCACTGACCACTGACGACTACAGGCACATTTGAGGCCATCAAGAGAAAAACTCCGAACGATTAGTTTGAGTCAAAATTCGTTTCACCACCAAATAGTAATTCTTAGCTAATATTCTTCTAAATATGCTCAAGGATTGACCAAAACTTAATGTCCGCTTAGTGTCTATCAGTTGAGCTAAATAAAAACCATAGCTAACTTGTGTTTAGCGCACTTAAGAGACTGATGATGAATAATGAGTTTGCTGTAAAGTAAGCCTAAATTTTCATTGCGCTGACTGAAAAAAAGCGACCAACAGTCAACGCCAATAGAGCCATATTTTTATATCTTAATAAATATCGTGTTTCGTTAATTAGTGTTCAATGATACTTAGCACTAAAAATCCTCTTGTATTTCAAAAGTTAATTTTTCTTTGGTTACTGGGTGACAAAAGCTTAACTGCTGTGCATGCAAATGAAGTCTATTCGCACTGACACCATATAAGCCATCACCAATAATCGGTGTATTAAGTCCGTCAGGGTGCGCGCAATGCATGCGTAGTTGATGTGTTCTACCTGTTATAGGGTATAAAAATAACTTACTGGTATTATCTATTTGTTCAATAAGCTGCCAATGCGTTTCAGCGTATTTTCCATATTCATGACATACCATCTGTTTTGGCCTATCATCAAAGTCACCACGCAGGGGTAAGCATATTTTACCAGCGGTGTGTTCTAACTTACCCTCAATAGTCGCTACATAACGTTTACTGACTTTCTTATCGAGAAACTGTTGTTGTAAGTGCTTATGAGCAGGTTCATTCAGTGCTAACATTAACAACCCAGAGGTAGCCATATCTAATCTATGTATAATCAAACTACCGGTGGCTTGAGGGAATTGTGCCTTAATACGGCTATATACTGAGTCTTTAATCGACTTTCCAGGCACAGATAATAAACCAGCGGGTTTATTTACCACCACAACATGTTCATCTTGAAAAATAATCTCTAGGTCGATCCCTTCAGCGGGATTAATCAATAAAGGGTTTTCATCTACCTTCATACCGCTAAGCATGTGACTTAAAATAGGTTGGCATTTACTTTGGCAGGCCGGGTAGAAGTGTTGGTGTTTTCTTATTTCTGACTTAGGCTGCATTCCCCACCAAAACTCAGCCATACATAATGGTGTTAACTT
The DNA here is from genome assembly GCA_046710905.1 of Colwellia sp. Taxonomy (GTDB): domain Bacteria; phylum Pseudomonadota; class Gammaproteobacteria; order Enterobacterales; family Alteromonadaceae; genus Colwellia. The sequence goes on along the minus strand of JBKEHN010000088.1, from coordinate 10,734 downwards.
ATGTTCAAAGGCATACTGCAACATTTTGGGTGCGGCGCAATCACCAGAACCAGCTGGTGGCTTTTGCGCTATGGTGTCGGCAAAAAGCTCAACTAAGTCTTTAACTTCTCCTTTACAATTTAACATTTGGTATTGTTTAAAAAAATGTTTTTGCAGTTTTGCTGAACGCTTTTTTCTGATTTTCTTTAATGACTCTATCTCATCTGTTAGTTGCTGCAACTTACCAGAGGTTAAGCCTATATCTTTTTGATGATGTAGTTTTAATACTTGCAGTGCTTTTTTATCTGTTACGCTGGCGCGGGATAGGGCAATGCTAATGTCTTTATATTCGTCTTCAGGTAAATCAGCAGAGCTAAGCCAAGCGCGTTTTTCTTTACGCGCTTTTTTATTTTCTCGCATTTGTTGCTGTAGAGATTGTATTTCTTGATCAGATTTAGTGACTTCATTCTCTAATAAAATCGTTAACTTACTAATATCAGTATTAGCCGTGAGTCGGATAATTGTGTGGCTTATATCATTAATTTCAACTTGCTGTATTTTCTCAAAGGCACTCTGCTCATAGGCTTGATGTATTGTTGGAACAAAGTTAATTACAGAATTATCATCACCAAGGCTCTCATTGGCATTACCCGAAAGAGCTGATAAGTAGCCAAGGGATCCGTGAATGTCTTTAACAATTAACACCCCATACATTCTCCCTTGTTGTTCTGAGTCAACAGGATGACATTTTTTCAATTTCTGCTGTAACTCTTTACTGGCTACTAAAGCTAAAGCATGGGTTTGATAATGAAAGGGGTAAGTAAACTTCTCAGGTAATTGATACTGACTAATATCACTAGTGAAATTGGTGAAACAGGATGAACGAGAGGAATTAAACATAATGGTGAACTAGGTAAATAAGTTAATAATAAAAGTCACCTTGGCGTATGCCTTAGGTGATACTTTGTAAGTACTGTCTATTCTAATCGTTATCACTAATGACTGCACTGCTTAAATGTAAGTCGAATAACTAGAAGACCTGCTAGTTATTTCATTAAATTATATCAAGAGTAGGGCCAATTATTATTTGTGGGGAACACTGAGAAATAAACGGATAGTACTGGCATTTTATATCTTTTAGCAGAGTTAATTAGTCATATCTTCTAACTTCCACTAGTAATAATTCTAGTATTAACACCACTGGTTATTAAGGCTTTATTACTAGGTAACTGTTCATTACCAGCAAGTAAGTAAATAACCTGTTGTCCCTCTTGGGCAAGTTCTAATACATGCTGGTAATTTAGCATAATGGTTGAACTAATACTTTGTGGATATTTTTCAGCATCACGGCGAACATATTCAATCAGTTCTTTATTTACCGCTTCATCATAAAAAACAGCATCAGTAAATTGTAAAGCACGATGTGCATTCAAGGTTAAATTATCTGGATTACCATCAAGTGTTTGAATAAAAATAATTTCGCCTTGAGGAGGAGCAATTTTTTCTTTCAAACTAGCAATTAACTGTTGTTCAGCTTCTTGTTGTTTACCATCAAGCAAATTTTGTCCTATTGAACCTCGTAAAATACTTTCCCAAAAGGTACGGCGATTACGTATACCTTTGATACGGGCTTTGACATGATCACGAAATTTGAACGAAAAGTCAGCCAAACGGCCGTAACCTTGTGGTAATATTTTCTCTATTTGTTCGCGTAACATGCGAATAAGAATAGGTGCACTGCCTGAGCTTGAAAGCGCAATTATCATAGGCGCACGATCAATAATAGCTGGCGTGATATAAGTACAAAGGGCGGGTTGGTCAACCACGTTAGCAAGAATGTTAAACCCTATTGCTTCATAATAAACCTGCTCATTAACCACGGTATCATCAGTGGCAGCAATCACTAAGGTAATTTTACTTAATAAACCTGCTTGATAGTTATGGTTTAACCAGTTTAATTTATTCTCGTTAATTAAGCGTTCAACACCTTCGGTAAGGCTTGCCGCCATGACGGTAATATTTGTAGTGGTCTTTAATAGTAATTCAATTTTACGGGCAGCAACATCACCACCACCAATCACCATGGCATTAATCTTACTACCATCAAGAAAAACGGGAAAATACTTCATCTGCAAATCAACTCTTTACTTATTTATCTTATATGTTCACATTAACATAGCAGCAAAAATAAAACCTTAATCTATATTACGATAGTACTACAGTTATCTCTGAAGTTAGCATAGAAGTTACAGCCTAACTGGCTGTAACAGATAAGTTTGATTGACTTACAGCTAATCCATTTGCATCACCATAAACAGTCCAACCAGGAATAAAATCAATATTGGCAAAGTTAACGGTAATATTAGTTTCACCAACACCCAACTTCTCTGTTTTTATTGGATTACAGCCTAGGGCTTTTACCGCAATAGCTAATGTACCAATAGTCCCTACATCACGAATACAGCCATTGATAATAACAGCTCGCCAATTATTTTTAACCGCATTTTCTGCTATTATATCGCCTAAAAGGGCGCGGTTCATACTGCCTTTACCATCAACGACCAACACTTTACCAGTACCGTCAGTTGCTAAGAGTTCTTTCACTTTGGAATTATCTTCAAAGCAAGCCACGGTAACTATCACGCCAGAAAAGATAATCTGCTTCCCATAATTAATAAAATCTTTATCAGCGAGACTAAGCTGTTCAGGATATTTATCAAATAAATCGGGGAGTAAATCTAGCATGGTATTTTCCTTTTTATCATTATTTTTACCTACTCTAGCAGTAATGGATGATAAACTAGTATCAAGCTTATTTATTGCTACTATTTGCTAATTACATCGACCTTTGTACTAAGGACTATTTCAACGCGTAGCAACAAACACCAAATACCAGTAGAGAATATTAGATGCCTTGGATACAACTTAGATTAAGTGCTAATGAAGATAACGCTGAAAAATATAGTGATTGGCTATCAGCCTGTGGCTCACAAGCAGTTACTTTTGTCGACGCACAAGACACCCCAATATATGAGCCATTACCTGGTGATGAAGTTCTCTACTGGTCGAATACTGTCGTTATGGGCTTATTTGAAGCAAGTCACGATATGGATAAAGTAATTGGCTATTTGCAAAGTATTCATCCAGATAAAGAAGAGATGCTTTATAAACTAGAGCAACTAGAAGACAAAGATTGGGAACGGGAGTGGATGGACAATTTTCACCCAATGAAGTTTGGCGAACGCTTATGGGTTTGTCCTAGCTGGCGCGATGTTCCAGATCCTGAAGCCGTTAATGTTATGTTAGACCCTGGCCTTGCCTTTGGTACCGGAACTCACCCAACCACCGCATTATGTTTAACCTGGTTAGACAGCTTAGATCTACAAGATAAAACCGTCGTTGATTTTGGTTGCGGCTCAGGTATTTTATCATTAGCAGCGCTTAAGTTAGGTGCCAAGAAAGTTATTGGTATTGATATCGACCCGCAAGCACTGCAAGCAAGCCTTGCTAATGCAGAACGCAATAATGTTTCTGATAGACTTGAATTATATTTACCAAAAGATCAGCCCAAGTTTAAAGCGGATGTTGTTGTAGCAAATATTTTAGCGGGCCCATTACGCGAGTTAGCGCCAACTATCATGGAATTTGTGGCTAATAAAGGTTTATTAGCCTTATCTGGCGTATTAGAAGAACAAGCTGAAGTATTACAAACAATGTATGGGCAATGGTGTGATATGGAACCAGTAAGCGTACAAGAAGAGTGGGTTCGCTTAAACGGACAACGAAAGTAAGCACAAGCACCCTATTATCATGCCTGGTTATTTTTAATAGTCAGGCTCAAGTTTATAGTTGTCATCTTCAAAGTGTCTTATTGTACCTGACAAAGGTAGCACTTATTAGATAATGCAGGAGTCATTATCCTCGAGCCAGCACTTTTCTTTCTCAGCAATTAATAGGCAATACGCCAACAACTGTCTAATCGCTTGTCATTATTGGGGCTTGATATAATTGTGTTTTTACTTTGCCGCTATAGAAAATCAACAAACCTCGACTGGGGTTCTAATTTTTAAAGAGTATACTGGTTATTATTGTCCTTTCTTAAGTCGTTTTCATTAACTACGTAGCACAGTACTTTTGTTATGGGAAACTGGTGAAGTGAGACATAACATCATACCGCGATATTTCTAGCATGATATTTAATATTGCCTAGAGCTGCATTTAGTAGCGAATTAAAAGGTTAGAGAGCTGAGCGTTGGGCTAAGATTATGCTGATTAAAGAGGCTACTAAAGTCTTTATCATTGTATTAGACATTGTATTAGAGATTGTATTAGGGATCGTATTAGAGATTGTTTTTATAATTATTATTGCTTTAGTTTTAGTTTTAGCTTTAGTTTGGCTAGGTGCTGTTATTTCACTCTGCCATAGTTATAGCCGTTATTCGAGCTAAGTTTATGCCATATTTGGCTTTGTATTTTTTTGTCTCATTTGTCAACAAATTTGTCAATGTATTGTACAATTTACGCCCACATTAATACTTTAATAAATGTCAATATCAAAAAGGTGAATAAAAACAAATATTGTTCAAATTCTATGCTTTTCAATTGAAAAAAAGAGGTGTAAACTTAGCGCCCTTTTGCAAGGTAGCTCAAAAAAACAGCAGTATGAAAATAGGCACATATCAACTCAATTCTCAGGTAATGCTTGCCCCTATGGCAGGCATAACCGATCAACCTTTTCGACAATTATGTTGTCAGTTGGGTGCAGGCTTAGCGGTATCGGAAATGCTCTCGTCAAACCCGAAAGTGTGGAACACCGAAAAGTCTAAATTGAGAATGGTGCATAGTGATGCTGCAGGTATTCGTTCGGTACAAATTGCCGGAAGTTGTCCTGATGAATTAGCCTTTGCTGCCAAAGTGAATGCTGATAACGGCGCACAAATTATTGACATTAATATGGGCTGTCCTGCAAAAAAGGTAAACAAAAAATTAGCGGGTTCTGCTTTATTAAAAGAACCAGCACTGGTTGAACGTATTGTTCAGGCGGTGGTAAAAGCGGTAAATATTCCGGTTACGTTAAAAATTCGCACCGGATGGTGTGAAAATACTCGTAATGGTATTGAAATAGCAAAAATTGCTGAAGAGAGTGGTATAGCATCACTCGCAGTGCATGGTCGTACTCGTAATGACTTTTATAAAGGCACTGCGGAATACCACACTATTAAAGCAATAAAAGCAGCTATTTCAATTCCGGTAGTGGCAAATGGTGATATTACGTCACCTGAAAAGGCACTAGAGGTTTTAAACCTTACGGGTGCCGATGCCATAATGATTGGTCGTGGTGCACAGGGTCGCCCGTGGATTTTTCGAGAAATTAATCATTTCTTAGCAACGGGTAATAAAATGTTAGTACCCGCATTGAGTGAAGTACGCTCAATTGTATTGGCCCATGTTATGGAGTTACATCAGTTTTATGGCGATTTCAAAGGTGTGATGATCGCCCGAAAACACGTGTCTTGGTATGTACATAACCTAGTTGATTGCCTTGAAGGTTTCAGCGCAGCGTTTAATATTGACCAAGGCAAAGCGTTTAGAGCTATTTTTAATAGTTTAGCGTCGACCGATGAACAATTGGTGACGTTAGACAAATTTTTTGATGATTTTGCCACTAGTTCCTTTTAGGAACGAGTGCAGGTTGTTGTAGTTTTATTTTATTTTTATTAACAAAAGAAAGAGTTATATCATATGTTCGAACAAAATGTTTCTTCTCCATTTATTACTGGCGATATTCAGACACAAACCAAGACTTCTCCATTACGTACTCAAGCTAAAATCGCAATCAGCAACTACTTATCACAATTAAATGGTAACGATGTTGATGATATGTATGACCTTGTATTGAGCGAAATTGAAGCGCCAATGTTAGAAGAAGTCATGATGTATACTCGTGGTAACCAAACACGCGCTGCTAACTTATTAGGCATTAACCGTGGTACGTTACGCAAGAAACTTAAAAAATACGGTATGAACTAAGCCAGTATTTTTATATAAAGCACCTTCGGGTGCTTTTTATGTTTTATAGCATTCTAAATCACTTTAAATAATCATGTAACTTTGCAAGTTAGCGTTATCAGTTAATGATAATAGGTTAGCAGTACGTTACAACCAAAAAGGTAAAAATAATGGATACTCCACGTCCAATTAAACGCGCACTGTTAAGTGTTTCTGATAAAGCAGGTATTGTTGAATTTGCTCGTCGCTTAAGTGAGAAAGGTGTTGATCTTCTTTCTACTGGCGGTACAGCAAAATTATTAGCTGAAAACGGCATCAAAGTAACTGAAGTATCTGATTACACAGGTCACCCAGAAATCATGGATGGTCGAGTTAAAACATTACATCCTAAAGTACATGGCGGCATTTTAGCGCGTCGTGGTATTGATGAAACAGTAATGGCAGAAAACGATATCAGCGCAATTGATATGGTAGTGGTTAACTTGTACCCGTTTGCCAATGCAGTAAGTGATGAAAATTGTTCATTAGAAAATGCCATTGAAAATATTGATATTGGTGGCCCAACGATGGTTCGTGCCGCTGCTAAGAACCATAAAGACGTGACTATTGTTGTTAATGCCAGCGATTACGACCGTGTATTAACAGAATTAGATAACAACAATGATTCATTAACGTATAAAACACGTTTTGATTTAGCGATTACTGCCTATGAGCATACTGCTAGCTACGATGGAATGATTGCTAACTACTTTGGTAAAATGTTACCAGCCTATGGTGAAACTGAATCGACAGCGTCTTTTGACAATAAAGTTAAATTCCCACGTACTTTTAATAGCCAGTTTATTAAAACACAAGATTTACGTTACGGTGAAAACTCGCATCAAGATGCGGCTTTTTATAAAGAAGCGAACCCTGAAGAAGCGTCAATTTCTACCGCGACTCAGTTACAAGGTAAAGCTTTATCTTATAACAATATCGCTGATACTGATGCAGCATTAGAATGTGTTAAAGAATTTGATCAGCCAGCTTGTGTCATTGTTAAACACGCTAACCCTTGTGGTGTTGCCATTGGTGATAACATTTTAGCTGCTTATGAAGGCGCTTATAAAACTGATCCTACTTCTGCCTTTGGTGGCATCATCGCCTTTAACCGCGAATTAGATGCAGATACTGCTGAAGCGATTGTTTCTCGTCAATTTGTTGAAGTAATCATGGCGCCAAGCGTTTCTGATGCTGCAGCACAAATTGTAGCTACTAAGCCTAACTTACGTTTATTAGAATGTGGTCAGTGGGATAACAAATCAACTGGCTTTAATTTGAAACGTGTTAACGGTGGTTTATTAGTACAAGATACTGACCAAGGTAGCGTAACAAGTGATGATTTAACGGTTGTTACTAAACGTCAACCTACAGCAGACGAGATGCGGGATTTACAATTCTGTTGGAAAGTAGCAAAATTTGTTAAATCTAACGCGATTGTTTACGTTAAAAATAGCTCAACTATCGGTGTTGGCGCTGGCCAAATGAGCCGTGTATACTCAGCGAAAGTTGCCGGTATTAAAGCGGCTGATGAAAACTTAGAAGTTAAAGGTTCTGTAATGGCCTCGGATGCATTCTTCCCATTTCGTGATGGTTTAGACGCCGCCGCTGAAGCAGGTATTACTGCGGTAATTCAGCCTGGTGGTTCTATGCGTGATAACGAAGTTATCGCTGCAGCAGACGAACATAACATCGCCATGGTATTCACTGGCATGCGTCACTTCCGCCATTAACAGCAAACCTTATTACTAGAGAATACAAACGGTTGATGATAAATACTCACCTATAGTCATACGCTCAGTATTTATCGTTTGATTTTCAATGCTCTAGCTTAAAGGTTATCTGCTAAGCGGGATAAAAAGTATAGAAAAAAGGCAGTGTTGATTTATTTACTTACAATGAAAATAAGTATGATAATAAATCAACGCTGCTTGTTTGTTTCAAATCTGTTATAAATATTGCCGTTAATTAACATCTCAATCGTTATATAGTCGTCTCACTTCAAAATCTTAACTTTCATCTTGAAATAGACTGGCTATATTAAAGATACCGACGTAAATACTAATAATTCTATAAGGAAAATAGTTATGACAATTAAAAAAAACGCGCTTAAATCAATCGCTATTGCAGTGACTTTAAGCTGTGGAGCATTAAGTTTATCTGCTACTGCCCATGATACACATGCACATGAAAACACCGCTTCATCAAAAGTACTTGAAAATGCTGTGTTAGGTGATCATCGTACGGCTAAAAATAAAGCGCGTGATCAATATCGTCATCCAGTTGAAACGTTGAAATTTTTTGGTTTTACAGCCGACATGACGGTAGTTGAAATTACACCTGGTGGTGGTTGGTACACAGAAATACTAGCACCAGCGTTAAAAGGGTCGGGAAAACTATATGCTGCCCATTATCCAGATACAGGTACAGATGATTACTACAGTAATTCTCGTAAAAGATTAGAGAAGAAACTTGCTTCAGACGTTGTTTTTAGCGAAGTTATTTTAACCGACTTTACCCCAAGTCAAGAAAGCGAATTAGCACCAAAAGGTAGCGCCGATCTAGTTTTAACGTTCAGAAATCTACATAACTGGAAAGATGCTGGTGTACAGCAAGTATTTAAAGATGCTTTTAATGCACTTAAGCCAGGTGGCATTTTAGGTGTAGTTGAACACAGGTTACCGGTAGGTGCTGATACTAAAGTAGCAGCAGGTTATGTTGCTGAAGCTAAAACGATTAAACAAGCTAAAAAAGCGGGTTTTAGATTTGATGCTTCCAGTGAAATTAACGCTAACCCAAAAGATTTAGCGCAATACAAAGTCTGGACTTTACCACCTAGTTTAGCGCTTAAAGATAAAGACAGAGCAAAGTATTTAGCGATTGGCGAGAGCGATCGTATGACATTAAAATTTGTTAAACCAGCCAAATAATTGCTGATCTAACTAAAAGAAAATTAATAGGAAAACATATGAAAATCTTAGTTATTGGCGGCGGCGGTCGTGAACATGCACTAGCATGGAAAGCGGCTCAATCAAGTCAGGTTACTAAAGTGTTTGTTGCTCCGGGTAATGCGGGCACAGCAACCGAAGCAAAATTAGAAAATGTTGCTATCGATGTTAGTGACAATGCTGCCTTAGTTGCTTTTGCTCAAAGTGAAGACGTTGCCTTAACTATTGTTGGCCCGGAACAACCGCTTGTTGACGGTGTTGTCGATGCTTTTCAAGCAAAAGGCTTAGCTATCTTTGGTCCAAGTGCCAAAGCTGCCCAACTTGAAGGCTCAAAGTCATTTACTAAAGACTTTTTAGCACGTAACAAAATCCCATCAGGGAGCTACGAAAAGTTTACTGAAGTTGAGCCAGCATTAGCTTATGTTCGTCAGCAGGGTGCACCTATTGTTGTTAAAGCTGATGGCTTAGCTGCAGGTAAAGGCGTTATTGTTGCATTAACATTAACAGAAGCAGAAGACGCTATTACCGATATGTTAGCGGGTAATGCTTTTGGTGATGCGGGGCATCGCGTCGTGATTGAAGAGTTTCTTGAAGGTGAAGAAGCTAGTTTCATCGTAATGGTAGATGGTAAAAATGTTTTGCCAATGGCAACTAGTCAAGATCACAAGCGCGCATTAAATGGTGATTTAGGTCCTAACACGGGTGGCATGGGTGCATATTCTCCAGCAGCAGTGGTTACACCTGAAATCCATGATCGCATTATGGCTGAAGTTATTATGCCAACGGTTGAAGGCATGGCAAATGAAGACGCACCTTACAGCGGCTTCTTATATGCAGGTTTAATGATCGCAAGTGATGGTACACCAAACGTTATTGAATATAACTGTCGTTTTGGTGATCCTGAGACACAACCGATTATGATGCGCTTACAATCAGATTTAGTTGAATTATGTCTAGCCGCTACACGTGGTCAATTAGATAAAGCAACGATCGACTTTGATAGTCGTGCAGCTGTCGGTGTAGTACTTGCTGCACAAGCTTATCCTGCAAGTTATCCAAAAGGTGATGTGATCTCTGGCTTAGAGTTAAACACTAATGTATCAGCCAAAACATTCCATGCTGGAACTAAGTTAAATGAGCAAGGTGAGGTTGTTACTAATGGTGGTCGTGTACTATGTGCTACTGCATTGGGCAATACAGTAACTGAAGCTCAACAAACGGCTTATGAGTTACTACAGCAGATCACGTGGAAAGGTGTTGAGTTTAGAACAGACATTGCTTATCGTGCAATCGAACGTGAACAACAAAACAGCTAACTCAAATTTTACCAGTTATAGTAGAGATATCACTTTAGTGCGCTAGCTTTACCCTAGGATCATATAGATAACGTTAAAAAACCGACCCTAGTGTCGGTTTTTTCATTGTTAGACGGGAAAACTAATCTAAACTATAGCCATAATTAAACTAAGTTGAGACGTTATCTCGTAATAGATTGTAAGATATAAGTAGTGGTTGCAGTCAGTATTGTCTATTAAATTGATAAAGGATCACCAACGATCGTGCTTTATAGCCCAATAAAAAAGCTATGTGTACATAAAATGTGCGAACAAACATAAAGGTGAAAATAACCCTTGTACTAAAGCTAAAGCTCTCTATAATGCGCTGCAGTTCTAAGGGGTTCACGGAAAATGAATCATCAATGGACTGTTTTGATATGTTATCTAAGTGATTGAGTGCTAAATAACATAAGTTAATGTGT
>JBKEHN010000087.1:0-12656 GCA_046710905.1 Colwellia sp. | reverse complement strand
ATATGTTCGAACCAATATCCGTTACCTATATAGAGATACAGCTATGAGTGAAGAAACTATTTTTTCTAAAATTATCCGTCAAGAAATTCCTACGCCATTATTATATCAAGATGAATTAGTGACCGCCTTTCGAGATATTTCTCCACGCGTTGATAGTCATATATTGATTGTTCCCAATAAGCACATTGCCACTATTAATGATGTCACCATTGATGATGAATTAACCTTAGGGCGTATGATCACTGTTGCTAAAAAGTTGGCTAAAGAAGAGGCTATTGATGAGAATGGCTACCGCTTAATTATCAATTGTAATAGTGATGGTGGGCAAGAAGTTTACCATATTCATATGCACTTATTAGGTGGCCAACCATTAGGACCAATGTTGTCGTTGTAACAGTTAATTCTATGAATTAACACTGTTAGTATGCGATGAGTTGCTAGATTGCTAGGTTCAAAGGCAATGAAACCATTCGATTATTAGCGCATACTTATTTATAGCATCGATTAAATGGTTATTTTTGTGAATTGGAAAGAATTACTAGAAAATAGAAATCGTTTATTTTGGCTAGCTCATACCGCGGGTTGGTTTGGCTTTGCTTTTGTGCATTATCTTGGCTCATTGCAACATGACTTGCGTGATATTTTCGTTGTAATTATTTTTCTTAATGCTTACGCTGGGTGGCTGTTTACGGTACCGCTGCGTTATATTTATCGTAAAGCGTGGAACTTTCCTCCAATTAAGATTGCCTTAGTAGTCATTCTTTCCTCTTATTTTACTGGGGTATTGTGGCAAATAGTTAAAAATATTAATCACTGGGAAATATATAAACACGGTTATGAGCCAGAGTTTTGGTATATGTATACCCAATCTAGCTTAGGGTCTTTTTATATTATTTTAAGTTGGAGTGGCTTATATTTTGGTAGTAAATATTATCAAATGTTACAGATAGCAAAACAAAATGTCTTAAAAGCTAATGCGGTTGCTCATCAAGCACAATTAAAAATGTTGCGTTATCAACTCAATCCACATTTTTTGTTTAATACTCTCAATGCTATTTCAACACTTATTCTGATAAAAGAAAATAAAACGGCAAACTCTATGGTCACTAAACTCAGTGAATTTTTACGTTATTCACTTGATAAAGATCCAATGAAAAAGGTTACTCTAGAATCTGAAATACAAGCGTTACAGTTGTACCTTGCTATCGAGCAAGTGCGCTTTGAAGAGAGGTTATACCTTGATTTTCAAATAAATGATAATTGTCAGCAAGCTTTAGTCCCCAGCATGATTTTACAACCCTTAGCAGAAAATGCAATAAAACATGCTATTGCTGTACAAGAGCAGGGCGGTAATATTACTATTTCAGTTAACCGCTTCGCTGATGATTTATTGATCGAAGTTGCAGATAATGGCCCTGGTGCAGATATAATTCATGGAAACTTACATCGAGAAAGTGGTGTGGGTTTAGTCAATACGCGTGAACGATTACAAGCTTTATACAATGATAAATTTTCGTTAGTTGTTTCCCATAATCAACCGTCTGGTGTTAAAATAAGTATTCGTCTACCATTTCAGAGCGAATAGATAAACAGACATTATTTAGCTTTACACAAATGCAGCGTTACCGTTTATGAGAACCCAATAATAGGAATTTTTTATGTCACTATCAACCATTATTGTTGATGATGAACCGCTGGCGCGTAAAGGTTTAGCAATACGTTTACAGGCGTTTGATAATATAAATGTTATTGAGCAATGCTCGAACGGCAGAGAAGCACTAGAAGCGGTAAATGCTTATCAAGTCGATCTGATGTTTCTTGACATCCAAATGCCAGGCCTTAACGGCTTTCAAGTATTAGAGCGTATTATTGATCAAGGCTTAGCTATGCCAGTTGTTGTCTTCGTCACTGCATTTGATCAATATGCTTTGAAAGCGTTTGAAGTACATGCATTAGATTATTTATTGAAACCAGCGGATGAACAACGATTATCGCAAACAGTTGAAAAGATACAACACTACTTTAAAAGTAGTGCAGATAGCCTCCATAAGTCAAAACTCGTACGTTTAGTTAGTGATGTTACTGGTAATGACTATCAGAAAATTTTAGCAGAATTAGATAACGATCAAGAGTTAAGTTTATCACGTTATTCTGATGTATTGGCAATTAAGGATGCAGGAGAAGTTAATCGTGTACCGGTAAAAGATATTATTTGGATTGATGCTGCAGGTGATTATATGTGTGTTCATACCTGGTCAAATAAACAAAACGGTATCAATGAAAATACTTACATCTTACGAAAAACCATGAAAGAACTTGAGGTTTTTTTAGATCCTAAACAGTTTATTCGTAATCATAGATCAACGATAGTGAATAAAGATGTTATTGATAAGTTTTGTAGTCAAGTAAACGGTGAGTATTTTTTAGTCTTAAAAAATGGTAAAGAATTAAAAGTAAGTCGTAGTTATAAAGATAAGGTAAAACAGGCAGTTAACAGTTAACTTTCTTTTATAGTAGCTTTATAAGTTGAAACTGCCCTCAACTAACAAATCAAAGGACACAAAAAAGGCCACATGTCGAAAACATACGGCCTTTTTTAGTACTAACTCTTGTTATTTTTACTAAAGTACCACTAATAAGTACTTTAAGGAGCTAGTTATCTACTAAATAATACCTAGATTACTTAAGGTGTTTTTTAGTAACAGTTAACACTTTTAATGTATTTGATGCACCAACGGTTTCCATCATATCACCATGGGTTAAAATGAGCTTATCACCGACTGCTAAATCAATTTGACCACTAACCACTTGTAACATCTCATCAGACAAATTGTCATTGTTTACGTCAGTTGAATCAAATTCAATAGGGTAAACACCACGATATATTGCTGTTTTATTTAAAGTTTTTGGATGGCGAGATAATGAGAATATAGGTAAGCCTGAAGTAATACGTGACATTAACTTACTTGTTTGACCAGATTCAGTTAAAGAGATAATCGCTTTAACACCTTCTAAATGATTCGCCGCGTACATAGCAGAAAGTGCGATTGTCTCTGACACTTCGCTAAAAGTAAGCTCAATTCTATGGTTTGAAATATTAACTGAACGATGCTGCTCAGCACCAACACAAACATTAGCCATTGCAGTAACCGTTTCAACAGGATATTTACCTGCAGCCGTTTCAGCTGATAACATAACAGCATCGGTACCATCTAATACGGCATTTGCTACATCCATTACTTCAGCACGTGTTGGCATGGGCTGCTCAATCATGGTTTCCATCATTTGCGTTGCCGTGATAACGACACGATTTAATTGGCGAGAGCGAGTGATAATATGCTTTTGCTTACCAACTAATGCAGCATCACCAATTTCAACACCTAAATCACCACGGGCTACCATAACAACATCGGATGCTAAGATAATACCGTCCAAAATTTTGTCATCATTAACCGCTTCAGCGCGTTCAATTTTTGAGACTAAACGAGCATCACAGCCAGCTTCTTGTGCCAGTAGGCGTGCTTCGCGCATGTCTGCAGCATCACGAGGAAATGAAACCGCTAGAAAATCTACATCTATTTTGGCAGCTAATTTAATATCTTCTTTATCTTTAGTGGTTAATGCAGGTGCAGTTAAGCCACCACCTTGACGGTTAATACCTTTGTTATTAGATAACGGGCCACCAACAGTAACTATCGTAAATACTGAATTATCTGAAGTTGATAATACTTCTAGTTGCACACGGCCATCGTCAAGTAATAAAATGTCACCAGTGTTAACATCTTGTACCAACTTTTTATAATCTATACCTACTTTTTCTTGGCAGCCTTGACCTTTTTCTAGTGTGGCATCTAATTCAAATTTGTCACCAATGGCTAATTTAATTGGACCATCTTTGAAAGTAGAAATACGGATTTTAGGCCCTTGTAAATCACCTAATATACCAACATAAACTCCTAGCTCTTTTGCTATTTCTCTAACATTGTTGGCTCTATCAATATGATCTTGTGGAATACCATGAGAAAAGTTTAGTCTAACTACGTTTACACCAGCAGCTAATACATTTTTTAAAATTTCTCTATCGTCAGTTGCAGGACCTAAGGTAGCAACAATTTTTGTTCTTCTAGGCATTGGAATCCTCTTACGTTTTTAATTATGTTCTAAATAGGTGTATGGTTTTTATTAGTTATTTACGACTAGTCTTTTCTCTCGAAGCGTGAACTTCTTAAACTGTCTTTTACTTTTTTTAGGTTATCTCTAAATTTACTACCGCGACGTAGAGTAAACCCTGTCGCTAAAACATCAATTAAGGCTAACTGAGCTATGCGTGATGACATTGGCATATAAAGGTCAGTATCTTCACTGACATCAACAGAAAGCACGATGTTACATTCTTTGGCAAGCGGTGTTCCTGTGGTAGTAATACCAATTACTGTGGCATCATTTTCTTTTGCTAAACTAGCTACTTCAACAAGTGACTTTGTACGACCAGTATGCGATATAACAACAACTACATCACCTTGGCGACTATTAATAGCACTCATACGTTGCATTAATATGTCATCAAAATAAACAACAGGAACATTGAAGCGGAAAAACTTATTTTGTGCATCATGCGCGACAATCGCAGAAGCACCTAGACCAAAAAATGAAATTTTATTAGCTTGCGTTAACAAATCAACAGAGCGGTTAATATCATTAGAATCTAAACTTTTACGTGCTAACTCAAGGCTAGCCATTGTCGATTCAAATATCTTGGAAGTGTATTCATCAGCGGTATCATTTTCATCGACATGTCGATTAACGTAAGGCGTACCATTAGCTAAACTTTGTGCAAGATGTAATTTAAAATCAGGGTAACCTTTTGTATCTAAGCGTCGACAAAAACGGTTAACAGTTGGTTCACTGATATTGGCTTGTTTGGCTAGTGCAGCAATACTTGAGTGAATAACAGTACCAGGTGAGGCCAATATAACTTCAGCTACTTTTCGTTCTGATTTACTGAGCATGTCTAGTTCGTTAGTGATCTTTTCTAATATATTCATTATGGTTTGATCCTAGATCTTCTTTATATAACGTTTAAACATTAGAGTTTTGAACGTTATTTCAATGATAACGTGCATCAAATAATAGGCTACTTCGACTATACTGTAATTTATTTTCTGGCTAAGGAACAGAAATAATGAAATTTTATTTCATAATTCAGGATGAATATAATAAAATATCGATATATTTAGATAATGTCTACTAATCAAACAAGGCTGTAGTTATCGTCTCTGCTAGGATAATGCCTTTAATCTCTACTGTGATGTTCTTTGAAGTATTATAATAGGGTGAAGGTTATTTTATGTAGTAAAATTACAAAAAAGTTCTTTACTGTCGACTAAACAAGCGCTAAATTAGATGTATATGTAGTTTAGTTACAACTAATTGTTTTGCTCTAGCTTATTAAATTTGATGCATGAGTAAATATACAAGTAAAATTAAAGCAATAAATTTTATATAAGAGAAATTCTATGAGTAATTTAGATTGTCAATCAGCGAGTGAAATCGTTATCTTTGGAGCTTTAGGTGATTTATCTCGTCGTAAGCTACTACCAGCATTATACCAATTAGAAGTGTGTGGTCTAATTAATAAAGATAGCCGTATTATTGGTGCTGCAAGACAAGAGCATAGTCTTGAAGAATTCAAAAGTGTTGTGTTAGAAAATTTAACTAATTTTGTCAAAGAAACTATTGATGAAGAAGTGCTTGCACGTTTTATCAATAGACTAGTTTATCAACAGCTAGATTTTAAAGAGAGCAATACATTTAATAAATTAGCCAATGTGCTAGCAAATGGTAATAGTACCCGTATTTATTACTTTTCTACACCTCCAGCTATTTATGGTGATATTTGTAAGGGTTTAGATCACGCTAACTTAATTACCGATGCTGACCGCGTTGTTATGGAAAAGCCGATAGGTCACTCTCTTGAGTCGTCAATTGAAATCAATAACCAAGTTTCTCAATACTTTAAAGAAAATCAAACTTATCGCATAGATCACTATTTAGGTAAAGAAACGGTACTAAACTTATTAGTATTACGTTTTGCTAACTCACTCTTCACTAACAATTGGGATCGCAATAGTATCGATCATGTACAGATTACTGTAGCAGAAAGTGTCGGTATTGAAGGTCGTTGGGGCTTTTATGACGAAGCTGGGCAAATGCGCGATATGGTACAAAATCACTTATTACAAATATTATCTCTTTTAGCTATGGAACCACCAACAGATTTAAGTGCGGAAAGTGTTCGTGCTGAAAAACTTAAAGTTGTTAAAGCATTAAAAGCAATCAATCGAGATAATATTAAAGATAAAGCTGTTCGCGGTCAATACAGTGATGGTTTCTTAGAGGGTGCACCAGTACCGGGCTATTTAAATGAAGAAGGTGCCAACACCACTAGTAATACTGAAACATTTGTCGCAATAAAAGCAGAAATAGATAACTGGCGTTGGAAAGGCGTACCATTTTATCTACGTACTGGTAAACGTATGCCTAAGAAGCACAGTGAAATTGTTGTACATTTCAAGCAGCAGCCACACAACATTTTCAAAGAAAGTTACAGTGATTTACCTGCTAATAAATTAACCATACGTTTGCAACCCGATGAAGGTGTGGAATTACAAATGATGAATAAAATACCTGGTATTGCCTCACAAATGTATATTCAAGAAAATAAGTTAGATTTAAGTTTTTCTGATACTTACAACGATGAGCGTGTTGTTGATGCTTATGAGCGCTTAATGTTAGAAGTGTTAAACGGTAATCAATCATTATTTGTCAGTCGTGATGAGGTTGAAGCAGCTTGGACTTGGGCTGACAGTATTATTGATGCGTGGAAAATAACGAATGAAAAACCTAAGCCCTATGCAGCAGGTTCTTGGGGACCAGTATCTTCTATATCTTTAATCGCGCGTGATGATCGCCAGTGGGTAGAATAATTATGTATAAATTAATAGAGTTTTCAGCACGTAACGATTTAGACACTGAACTAGCAGTTACTGTAAGTGATATTTTAGCTAAAGCGATTAAAGACACCGGTAAAGCAAGTATTGCTGTATCAGGTGGCTCTACCCCTAAAGGATTCTTTAGTGTGTTATCGAATACTGATATCGATTGGTCAAAGGTGACTATAACTTTGGCTGATGAACGTTGGGTTCCAATCGATAGTGATGCCAGTAATACCCGCCTAGTGCATGAAAACTTACTACAAAACAAAGCAGGAAAAGCTAATTTTTTTCACCTAAAACAAGGTGATGAGTTAACAGACGAAACCCTTATTGATTTAAATGTGGCAGCAAGTAAAACTTTATTGCCACTCGATGTATTAATTCTAGGCATGGGTGAAGACGGTCATACAGCTTCATTATTTCCCTGTAGCGACGTAATAGATGTTGCTCTTGATGAAAAAAATAATGCTGCATTATTAAAAGTTCAGCCTAAAACCGCGCCCCATCAGCGTATCAGTTTTACTTTTGCTAGCTTAATTACTAGCAAAAATATATTTCTTCACTCATGTGGCGAAGGAAAGAAGATCGTATTAACACAAGCGTTAAATGGAGATGATCCGTTTGAAATGCCTATCAGAGCATTTTTACAACACCCTAGCTTAAACACTCAAATTTTTTGGGCACCATAATTCACTTGGCAAAATAAGTTTAAGTTTAGATAAAATTAAAAGTATATAAGTTGAGAGATTAAATGAAACAGCAAATAGTAGATATTACCGATAGAATCATAAAACGTAGTGCTAAAACTCGTGCTCAATATTTAGCCAAAATTCATGCTGCTAAATCTGATACAGTCCATCGTGCAGGCCTTTCATGCGGTAACTTAGCGCACGGTTTTGCTGCTTGTGGTAAAGACGATAAAACTTCATTGCGTGGTATACAACACTCAGATATCGCTATTGTTACTTCTTACAACGATATGCTTAGTGCACATCAACCGTATCAAGCTTATCCCGACATCATCAAAGCAGCGGTAAAAGATGCGGGTGGTGTTGCACAAGTTGCTGCTGGTGTACCTGCCATGTGCGATGGTGTTACCCAGGGACAACCGGGCATGGATTTAAGCCTGATGAGCCGTGATGTAATTGCGATGTCAACAGCTATTGGTCTATCTCATAACATGTTTGATGGCGCGATGATGCTAGGTATCTGCGATAAAATAGTACCTGGGCTTCTTATTGCCAGCATGACTTTTGGTCACTTACCAACAGTATTTGTGCCTGCAGGACCTATGCCGTCTGGTCTACCAAATAAAGACAAAGCCCGTGTACGTCAGCAATATGCTAAAGGTGAGGCTAATGAAGAAGAATTACTTGAAGCTGAATCTGCATCTTACCACTCCGCCGGTACTTGTACATTTTTTGGTACTGCGAACTCAAATCAGTTAGTGGTTGAGGTAATGGGACTACATTTACCCGGTGCATCATTTATCGCGCCTAATACCCAGTTACGTGAAGAGTTAACAAAAGCTGCATCACGTCAAGCGACTCGGTTAACACAGCAATCAGGCAACTATATGCCTATTGGTAAAATGGTCGATGAACGCTCAGTGGTAAACGCAATTGTTGCATTACTGGCAACGGGTGGTTCAACTAATCTAACAATGCATATCATCGCTTTTGCCAAGGCTGCTGGTATTATTATTAATTTCCAAGATTTTAATGATCTTTCTGAAGCTGTGCCATTATTAACACGAATATATCCTAACGGCGAAGCCGATATAAACCAATTTCAAGACGCTGGTGGTATGGCGTTACTATTTCGCGAACTTATTGAAGGTGGTTTAGTGTTCGAAGATGTAGAAACTATTTGTGGACGTGGATTAACTCGATACACTAAAAAACCAGTACTAGAAAACGGTGAACTAAAATGGGTTGATTGTGTTGAAAAGTCACTTGACGATAGCATAATAGCGACGGTTGCTAAACCATTTAAAGCGACTGGTGGTTTACGTGTAATGAAAGGGAACTTGGGTGTTTCAGTAATTAAAACATCTTCTTTACGTGAGGGAAGTTTTGTTATCAAAGCACCAGCGATTGTTTTTGAAGATCAACATGAATTACAAACCGCTTTTGATGCAGGTGAACTAGAAAAAGATTTTGTTGCTGTTGTCCGCTTCCAAGGACCAAAAGCACGTGGTATGCCGGAATTACATAAACTAACGCCATTGTTAGGTGTATTACAAGATAAAGGTTTTAAAGTTGCTATGGTTACTGATGGTCGTATGTCTGGTGCTTCAGGTAAGGTACCTGCTGCCATTCATTTATGCCCAGAAGCACTTGATGGTGGCTTGATTGCCAAGGTGCAGACAGGCGACATGATTAATCTTAATGGTGAAACAGGCGAATTAACCCTGCTAGTAGCTCAAGAAGAGTTAGCAAATCGCGATACAGCCTTATTTCAAGTTAATGGTCATCATGAAGCTATGGGCCGTGAGTTATTTGGCTTTATGCGCCGTAACTTGAGTTCAGCTGAAACAGGTGCTTGTTCGTTATTCGATTCATAATCAGCATTAATAAATAATAAATAATAAATAACGAATAAGGAATCATTTTTTGACTCCTGATTTTAATAAATAATTCAGCGTCTGTTTACCCGCGGGTTAAATAGCGCCAAGAAAATAAAGAGGAATTATGACAGTATCAAAAAATTGGCAAATTATGCCAAAGGACCTTTTTAACATGGGACCTATTGTTCCTGTACTAGTAATTAATAACGTTGCAGAAGCGTTACCCATTGCTGAGGCACTATTAACTGCGGGCGTTAAAGTATTAGAAGTTACTTTACGTACACCAGCAGCACTTGATGTTATAAGTGCTATTGCAAGAGAATTACCTGAAGCTATTGTTGGCTCAGGTACAGTGACTAATCGTCAGCAGTTACAACAGTCCTATGATGCAGGTGCTAAATTTGCTATTAGCCCAGGTTTAACAAAAGACCTATTACAAGCAGGTAATGAAAGTAACATCGCGTTAATTCCTGGTATATCTTCTATTTCAGAGCTTATGGATGGAGCTGATTATGGTTATGATCATTTAAAGTTTTTCCCTGCTGAAGCATCAGGTGGCGTTAGTGCCATAAAATCAATAGGTGGTCCTTTCCCTGATATTCGTTTTTGTCCTACTGGCGGCATAAACTTAAATAACGTTGGTGATTATTTAGCCTTGCCTAATGTTGTTTGTTGTGGCGGCTCATGGTTAGTATCAAGTGAAATTATTGAAAACAAGAATTGGTCTGAAATCACTAGATTAGCCAACCAAGTATTGGCACAGGTAAAATAGGATACTAGCTTAATTAACTTTTACCGGTGAATAAATATAAAAAAGCCTGTCATTATAAATAATGACAGGCTTTTTTATATAGTTATATTAACTAAGCTTTGTAAAAGTAGTAACGTTTTTACTGGTTTTTTTGTGCCATTTTCAAACGTTCAGCCATTGATAATGGCTCATCTTTACCTTTTTTTATTTCTACTTTCTGAACTTCTTCTTTAACTTTTTCTTTAACTTCTTTAACTTCTTTTACTTTACTGTCGCCTTTAAATACAGACTTCATTATATTTTTCATACCATTGAAGCTATCTTTAGTAGAATTATTCGCCTCTACATCGTCGTATAAAGACGATTTTGACGTAGCTTTGTCCGTATTATTTACTGATTTATTATTTTGATCTTTTGCCGGTTCTTTTATCTCAACAGTAGATCCTTTAACCTTTAAGTCGCTAGAATCAGCACGTTTATGAGGCGTTGCTAATTTTTCTTGAGCAAGTTTGGCTCTACTTACTTGAGCACTAGATAATGCGTCGCCATTACTATCTTGTGTCATTGCTATGCCTTGCTTACAAGAAGGCATAAATATATCATTTGAGCTCATTCTACGGTCAAAGTCGTCGACAACCTCAGTCATCTCTGTTTCAGCTATATTTACAGCCTCTTTAACTTGAGATAATTTACGTCTTAAACTATTATATTTTTTCTCAATATTATCGATAGCACCTTTTACATCATCATTTAAGTTCTGCGTTAGATCTTTGTACTCTTCAATTTGCTTATCAAACTTAGTAAGAGAAGATTGACTATGATTGATGCTATCGTCTATTGAAGTTAACTTTGATGCTAAACGTTGTTTTTTAGCTAAAAATTTGTCAGATATTTCTTTTGGAATTGCAGGTGCTTGAACTGTTGGTGGAAGTACATCGACAAATTCACTAATACAATTGACAGGCTTCCACTGAGTAAAGGAAGGGTGCCAACCATAAACATTTGGGTTTGCGGCTAAATAATCTTTCGCTGCCTCTAAATCTAATGGGGCAGTTATTTCACCATTATTTGAAAAAAACCATTTTTTCATCGTAAATACTCTTATCTGTTAACGTTAGTTTTTATAATTAATTTGATTAACTCTCAGTTGGTATAAAACCAATGAGCAGTATTAATAATCAGTTTTAATTACGTTAGCTAGGTTTTTCTGTAGAGAGGCATACTGCTCTTCAATCTGCTTAACCACGATTTTAACTTGCTCTGTTAAGTCACGAGCCGTTTTACCATAATTATCAAGATCAGTATCAATTTCATACAAAGAATCAGACGTTATTTTTATTGTTTTATCAATACGGTCTAATGTTATTAATAATTCTTTTTCTTCTCCAATTAAATCATCAATAAGTCCACTTGGGATCTCTATTGGAGCGGTAGGAGGAGTAACTAACGTTTCAAATTCATTAATACAACTCACTGGAACCCAATGAGTATAAGAAGGATGCCAAGCATATAAGTTAGCATTCTTTGAAATAAATTCGTTTGACTCTTTTAAGTCTAAAGGACCAGTTACTTCACCATTGTTAGAAAAAAACCATTTTTTCATAATATTTATTACTCTCTTTAATATTCGTCACCTTGTTATTGAATTAGGTAACAATAACGACCTACCTAACTTATCAATAACGAGTGTTCTATTTTTTACTATTTAACGTTAGCTTAAGCCAACAGTCAAGCTATTTTGTTAATGCTAAGTTATAGCTTTGTAAATTTTTTATGATGATAATATAAATTATTTCTTATATGAACGTACTAGGGTAAGACCTTAATTAATATAATTTTATTATCTCATATTTAGCTATAAGTGAGTGACTACGCCATCAAGGACAATAGTAATTCAACTAGCTAAAATTTAGACAAAAAAAAGCCAATTATAATATTTATAACTGGCTTTTAAAGTTAAAGAACGCGTTGTTCTATGGTTTAGTTGTCACCGCACTACTCCGGCTTGCTACATCAGCAAGAACAGCTGTCTTACCTGACGACTGATGAACGTGTCGTTCACTATCAGCCATAAAGCTTGTTGGGATATCTTTAATTGTTGTGATTGTTTCAGTTTTTGTCATTGGCGCTGTTGCATGACCAGAAAGATTATTTGCTTTTTTAATTTGCCTTGCTAACTTTTTATCCTTTGGTGCTGTTTTCTTAGCCGCAGGAGCAACTTTTTTGACTTTTTTAACTGGAATAAGTTCTTCTTTTTGTTCTAATGGTAACTCTTGTTGTACTTCAGTCACATGCTCAGCAACTAGAGTTACTTCTACTGGCGTAGCTTGCACTGGTGTAG
>JBKEHN010000086.1:0-12722 GCA_046710905.1 Colwellia sp. | reverse complement strand
AGGTAATAACTTAATTAAAATAGCTTCTTTTCTTTCTGTTGAATAACTAGACATTGCTTGTTCGATTACCACTCCCCGATCTACAAAAATTAAATTTTAGGGGGTGATAACTATTCTGACACGGGGGATACCAAGCGGCTGCAAACTAGTTATTGAGTGGTGTTCGAATTTTTTCAAAAAGACTGCCAGAAGTGACTGTACATTGAGAGCGGCAGCTATGCCACATTATACGTCTACGACTTAACCTGTATGGAGGATCTACGTTTTTACATCGGGGACAGACAAAACCATTTGGCCATCGTAATTTTTGCAAAAACTCTAGGCAAGAAACATTGTCATGGAACCAATCTACAAATTAGCTCCATGTTTTGGGGTAATCAACACCTCAAATAATTATTTTTGATGAGCGGGTCATTACTACATATTGACATGGGTAAAGCTAAGTGGATACCCCTTATATAAAAACAGCCCTATTAAGATAAACATTTAGACTATTTTGCTACTAATAATTTTTAGTTAACTCTATTAATTATTCACTTAAACAAAAAACGCGACCTAGTTGCCTAAGTCGCGTTATATTAAAATACATACTGAACTAGATTTAACTAAAAATTAATTAACCTATGCTAGTTAAACCGCCCATATAAGACTGTAATACTTTAGGAACATTGATGCTGCCATCAGCTTGCTGATAGTTTTCTAAAATAGCAACTAAGGTACGTCCTACGGCTAAACCAGATCCGTTCAGTGTATGCACTAACTCTAATTTGTTCGTTTCACTGTTTCTATAGCGTGCTTGCATACGACGAGCTTGGAAAGCGCCCATACTTGAACACGATGAAATTTCACGGTAAGTATTTTGTGCAGGTAACCATACTTCTAAATCGAAAGTTTTAGTGGCACTAAAACCAACATCACCACTACATAATTGTACTGTGCGGTAAGGCAGTTCAAGTTTTTCAAGAATAACTTCTGCATGGCGTGTTAGTTCGTCAAGGGCTGTCATTGAATTTTCAGGCTTAACTATTTGAACCATTTCAACTTTATCAAATTGATGTTGGCGAATAAGTCCACGAATATCTCGACCACCAGAGCCAGCTTCACTTCTGAAACATGGAGTATGGGCAGTCATCTTCATCGGTAAATCTTTCTCATCTACAATTTCATTACGTACTAAGTTAGTTAGTGGTACTTCTGATGTAGGAATTAATGAAAGTTTTTTATTTGATAAGTCAGTATGAAATAAATCTTCACCAAACTTAGGTAGTTGACCGGTACCGTATAGAGAATCAGCATTAACTAAGTACGGTACGTACATTTCTAGATAACCATGCTCTTCTGTGTGGGTATCAAGCATGAACTGCGCAATAGCTCGGTGTAATCTAGCAATTTTACCACGCATTACAGCAAAGCGAGTACCTGCTAATTTAGCACCACTTTCAAAATCTAAACCTTTATCAACGGCAAAACCTAAATCTACGTGGTCTTTTACTTCAAAATCGAATTCACGTGGTATGCCCCAACGTTTTAGTTCAACGTTGTCATCTTCATCTTTGCCTGCAGGTACCGAATCATCAAGAAGATTAGGAATAGCACTAGCAATAGCATCAATCTTAGCTAACACTTCATCTTGCTCTGTTTTAGCCGCATCAAGGTCATTACCTAGCTGACTTACATGAGCAAGTAGTGGTGCAATGTCTTCACCGCGGGCTTTCGCTTGGCCGATAGACTTTGAACGGGTATTACGTTCATTTTGCAGCTCTTGAGTTTTTACTTGAACAGCTTTGCGCTGTTCATCTAATTCACTTAGCGAAGCGCTATCTAATTCGAAACCACGTTTGGCAAGTTGTTGAGCGATATTATCTAAATCTGTTCTAAGCAGTTTTGCATCAAGCATAATTGTTCACATTCTTGTTAATGAAGTTATTAAAATTTTTACGTTTATTATCTATAAACTAGGTGTATTCTATTTCGCGATTAAGTAATCGGTGGTTATTTTGCTAAAGCAGTTACCATATACATCCCAAGCGCTGCTGCACCTATACACAGTGAAACATTTAGTAAGATATTTATTGCCGCTTTTAACACGTCGCCTTGTTGCAATAGTAACAAGGAGTCTAATGAAAATGTAGAAAAGGTGGTAAATGCACCTAAAAATCCTATTCCTATTAAGGTTCTATGCACACTAATATTGAGGATTTCATGTTCTATTAGTTGATATAACAAACCCATAGTAAACGAGCCGATGATATTAACCATCAATGTGGCAAAAGGGAAACCTTTTCCGAGCCAATTTAACACTAATTGCGAAATATAGAAGCGTAAACTGGCCCCACAAGCACCACCAAGTGCTACAAATGCATATAAAGTAAAGTTACTAATAGCGTTGGTCATGGCTATTCCTATCAAGCTGGTTTAAATAATCGAGCTTTTCTTTGAGCTGTTTCTCTAAGCCTCGTTCGGTGGGCTGATACAAACGCGTATGCGAACTATCGCCTTTGGCTAATGCTTCAGGAAAATAGTTCTCGCCTGCAGCAAAAGCGTTAGCCTCGTCATGAGCATAACGGTATTCACTACCATGGCCAAGATCTTTAGTGATACTGCTGGTAGCATTTTTCAAATGCAAGGGTACGTCTAAGTCACAGGTTTGCTGTGCTAATACTTTAGCTTTATTAAACGCTTGGTAAACCGCATTACTTTTAGGCGCAAGGGCCATATATACCGTCGCTTGCGCAATGGCGCGTTCCCCTTCACTGGGTCCAACACGATGAAAGGTGTCCCAAGCGTTAATAGCGAGTTGCATAGCGCGGGGATCGGCATTACCTATATCTTCACTAGCAATAGCTAATAAACGTCTACCAACATACAGAGCATCACCACCAGCGGTAAGAATTCTTGCATACCAATAAAGCGCAGCATCAGGGCTAGAGCCGCGAACTGATTTATGAAAAGCGCTGATTAAGTCATAAAAAGCATCGCCACCTTTGTCATAAAGCGCAATTTTACTACCAGCGACTTGGGCTATTAGTTCAACGGTAATAGTTTTAACATCACCTTTACTATCGCCAGTAACAGCATGGTCGACTTGCTGACCTTGTGCATCAGTAACTTGTGCTGTAGGTATTGTCGATAAACTATCGAGGCAATTTTCTAATAAGTTAAGTAGGCGCCTAGCATCGCCATCACTTCGATTAAGTAAGCTTTGCTTAGCATCACCACTTAACTCGATTCTCAGTTGCTGCTCTGTCTCGCATAATGAGAGAGCGCGTTGTAATACGTGGGCTAAATCATCACGGGTTAATTTTTTTAAGGTATATAAACGCGCACGCGATAATAATGCTTGGTTTAATTCAAACGCCGGGTTTTCTGTTGTTGCACCTATAAAAATAATAGTGCCATCTTCAATATGCGGTAAAAAAGCATCTTGCTGAGATTTATTAAAGCGATGCACTTCGTCAACAAAGAGTACCGTTCGACGTTTATTAGCGCCCTCACCTTGCGCACGTAATTTTGCTTTTTCAATAGCGCTGCGTATCTCTTTAATACCTGAGGTAACCGCTGATACACGTTCAATTTCGGCATTAGCATGTTGGGCAATAATTTCAGCAAGTGTGGTTTTACCACTTCCCGGTGGGCCCCAAAAAATAAGTGAATGACAATGACCTTGTTCAATTGACTGCGCTAAGGGTGAATCTCCACCTAAAATATGTTGTTGGCCGACATAGTCGGTTAAGGTTTTTGGGCGCATTTTTGCCGCAAGTGGCATAAAGCTATTTTCGGCTGCATTGACCTGCGACGAAGCATTACCCATTGAAGAATTAACTGACTCGACTATACCGCTCTCTTCAGGGATAAGATCAAATAATGAATTTTGCTGACCGTCATTATTGCTTTGACTATAAGCAGATGAATTATCGTTTGTCTTCAAGTCTTACACCTTCAGGCAAACTAAATGTGAATAGTGATGCGTCAGGCTTAACAATACTATTAAAGTTACTTAAGCTGATTTGGCTTATTTGGCCTGTTGCATCTTCAAATGAGAACTCACTTAGCTGAATACCCTTAGCTTTTATTTCGTTAAAACTCAGGGTCAGTTTTTTAATTTGGCTGCTTGTATCTTTTGGCATAACAACAAAACGCCAGCCATAAGCGACACCGTCGCTCTGTTCGATTACATTGTACTCTTGCCAAAGTTTAGGTTCATCACTGGTTAGTAGTAAAATCGGCGTATTATGAATTGATTTAGCTAAGCTAAAAGCACTGGCTTGCTCAATAAACGGGTCATAAAACCACAAGGTATTGCCATCACTAACAATCAATGTTGCATCGGGTGTTATAGTCTTCCAATTGACTAAGTTAGGTTTGCTAATAGCCAGATTTCCATTACCTTGCTGCAAAATTTCACCCTGTCCATTAAGAATCTTTTGACTAAATGTAGCGCTAAAAAAAGATAAGTTACCGAGCTTAGCCATTAAGTGCGCTTTTGCTTCACTTGTCGGTGACGATAATACAATGGTGTTTACTGGTACTTGGTCTGCGTAAGCCATCGGTTGATAAAAACCTAATACGGGTAATAATAAACTCGTTAACGCGAATGACCAAAAAAATAGTTTCTGTTTAAAATAGATTTTCATAGCTTTACTTCTAATGAGATGAACTGTACCCGCACATAGCTGATACAGGAAAATAAGCGATAGCCTTACCTTGAATTAAAATTTTAAATAATCCTTGGCATAAGTACATCGCGGGGAATAAGTTAAAAATATAAGTTAAAAATCTCGCACTGGCGGCGGCGCTATGACTTCACGAGCACCGTTATTACCTGGTGTTGATACGACACCTTGTAATTCCATTTGTTCAACTATTCGTGCTGAGCGGTTATAACCTATTCTAAATTGTCTTTGAACACTTGAAATTGAAACACGGCGCTTTTCAGTAACAAAATTAACGGCTTCGTCGTAAAGTGCATCCACCTCTTCAGCTTCACTACCTTCAGCTTGTTCGCCAGGTAATAAAATATCTTGATCATGCTCACCTGATAGAATTTCTTCAACGTAGTTAGGCGCACCACGAGATTTCCAATCTTTTACCACCGCATGCACTTCATGATCATCAACAAAAGCACCATGCACACGCGTTGGTACGCCAGTGCCCGGTGGTAAATAAAGCATATCGCCCATGCCAAGTAACTGCTCAGCCCCTTGTTGATCTAATATGGTACGAGAGTTCAAACCTGATGATACCTGAAACGCCATACGCGTAGGTATATTGGCTTTAATCAAACCAGTAATAACATCTACTGAAGGACGCTGTGTCGCAAGAATTAAGTGAATTCCTGCAGCACGCGCTTTTTGCGCGATACGGGCAATAAGTTCTTCAACCTTTTTACCAACAATCATCATCATATCGGCAAATTCATCGACGATTACAACAATACTGGGTAATTTCTCTAACATTGGTGGTGTTTGGTCCATACCATCGTTAGGTTGCCAAGTTGGGTCAATTAACGGTTCACCAGCAGCAATCGCTTCAAGTACTTTTTTGTTATAACCTTTCAAATTACGTACACCTACCGCAGACATTACTTTGTAGCGACGCTCCATTTCACCAACACACCAACGCAGTGCATTAGCCGCATCTTTCATATCCGTAACCACTTCAGCTAATAAATGTGGGATACCTTCATAAACCGAAAGCTCAAGCATTTTAGGGTCAATCATAATCATACGCACATCTTCAGGCGTTGATTTATATAACAAACTGACAATCATGGTGTTTACACCAACCGATTTACCAGAGCCGGTAGTACCAGCAACCAGTAAATGTGGCATTTTACCCAAATCAACAACAACCGGATCACCGGCAATATCAGTACCTAACACCATAGCAAGTGGTGATGGAGATTCTTCAAAAGCCGTACAACCAATAACTTCACTTAAGTAGACAATTTCACGGTGTTTATTGGGCAGTTCTAATCCAATAACCGATTTTCCTGGGATAACTTCAACTACGCGAACACTAATAGCAGATAAAGCTCGGGCTAAATCTTTCGACAAACTGGTTATTTTATTTACCTTAATGCCAGGTGCTAAATCTAATTCAAAGCGGGTAATTACTGGCCCTGGGTAAACCGCAACCACTTGTGCTTGTACACCAAAGTCGAGTAATTTAGCTTCAACTAAACGGCTAACCATGTCTAATTCATCTTGGTTAATCGGATTTTTTGCTTTATCTGGACGGTCAAGTAAATCGATAGACGGCATTTCTTGAGAAGGCTTTTCTTCAACAGGTACAAGATTAACCTGGCCATTTTTAGCAGAAATACTTTGCTCAATGGGTGCTAACTGCGCTGGAATTGGAAATTGGTAATCATCGGCAACATCAGGTTTATCTACTTCAGCGAAAGCAGCGGTAATTTCTTTTTTACTAACGTGCTCTTGAACATTACCCACAGAAAGATCATTCATTAACTCAGCGATATCAATAAAGGGTTCACTTTTTGGTGTCGGCTTATTTGACGATAAAAATTGCTCTTCTTTAACATTGAAAGATTCTGGTAAGTCAATAATAGCGGTTTGGGCGAATATTCCTGAAGATAATGTATTTGACAGCTCTGGTTCGGGAGTCATGTGTTCTGATTTTGACTTTTCTACTTTATCGCTAAATTTGTTTTTAATTAAACGACTTTTAATATTTCTAAGCTCGTCTTGATGATTAACACTTTCTTCACTACTAGCAAAGTTTTTTTTAATCAGTTTAGGTAAGCTGGCTAGTTTAAGCACACCTGCAATAGTATACCGACCAACAGCGTCAATGAACTTAAGCCAAGAAAAACCAGTTAACAGTACAAAGCCTGAACAGGTAAATAAGAGAAACAATAAGGTAGAGCCAACAAAGGAAAAGTAAGGTAGTAAGGTTTTACTGAGTACATCGCCTAAAATACCACCCGCAGAAAAGTAAAAAATATCATCGAAATTCATACTAGCGAGAGAAGTTACGCCAAGGTAGAACATGAAAAAACCTATCAATTTTAACCCTAGGGTTAAATAGTCAAGTTTCATCAACTGATGAAAGCGTTGAAACAGAAGCCAACCGACAATAGCGATAACAAAAGGCAAGCTGTAGGCGATAAGCCCAAAAAGATTCAACAATAAATCAGAAAGGTAAGCACCAACCGCGCCACCTAAGTTACGCACTTGTGATTGATAACCTGTTTGCGCCCATCCGGGATCGGCTGGATCAAAGCTAAATAACGCCAACATCATAAACATCGCAAAAACAGTGAAAAACAATAACCCAGCTTCGAGCAAGCGTTGCACGCCGGTGAGTTGTTTATTAGTCAATGTATCAAGTGAAACATCGGAATTTTCTATAAGATCTGAAGACAATTATAAGTACCATTGGCAAAGAATACGTAAAAGTTACATATAGCAAAGCTAAAGTATCAAATTAGCGCTTAGTTGGCAGCAACAAATTGTCATTAGTG
This sequence comes from Colwellia sp., assembly GCA_046710905.1. Lineage (GTDB taxonomy): Bacteria > Pseudomonadota > Gammaproteobacteria > Enterobacterales > Alteromonadaceae > Colwellia. The sequence continues at coordinate 5,236 of JBKEHN010000086.1, read as the reverse complement.
CATGTTTTTTTATACAGCTATGTAAATTATACAACTAAAACGTATTTGTCACCGCCGGTAATGACGAGTTTGCCACAATGGTTAAGCTAGCAATGACTTTTCCGCGCTAACCCAAAAATTAGCTACTATTTATTTAATTAATTGAGTATAAATTCAATCGTAAATCTGTTTTACCGCTCATATTTTTAAAGCTAACGTTTGATGGCCAGTAAATTAGTCGATTTAATTTCGTCCATCACTACATAAGTTCTACTTTCACTTACCGCCGGTAGTCGAAGTAAGGTATCACCGAGTAATTCACGATAAGCAAGCATATCTTTAACGCGGGTTTTAAGTAAAAAATCAAAATCACCTGACACTAGATGACATTCTTGAATGACATCAAGTTCATCAACAGCGCTAGCAAAGTCATCAAAAACGTCTGGACTGGTTTTGGTCAAGGTAATTTCAACAAACACTAATAGCGCAGCTTCGAGTTTATGTGGATTTAAAATAGCTTTGTAACCCGTAATATATTGCTCTTTCTCTAAACGCTTAACCCTCTCTAAACAGGGCGTTGGGCTTAAACCAACTCGTTTAGATAACTCAACATTAGATAAACGGCCATTTTTTTGTAGTTCAACAAGGATGTTTTTATCAATACGATCAATTACTTTGTTAATACTCATTTATATAACTCTGATATTCTTCTAATTTTTAGCATTATATATTGCTTTATATAAAATAACGACAGGTTACTCTAGTAGTTTACCCATATACTAGCTGCATCTAAAAGAGAGCACTTCAAATTTTCAATATGAAGCTGCACTAAATATAATAAATTAATTACAAGAGAGATAAATATGATTATTGGTGTACCTAAAGAAATTAAAAACCACGAGTACCGTATCGGCTTAACACCTGCAGGTGTCAAGGAGTTAACTGTAAATGGTCACCAAGTGATTGTTGAAAATAATGGCGGTGCTTCAATCGGATTTGATAATGAGCAATATATCGCTGCGGGTGCAAAAATAATTGATAGTGCTGCAGAAATATTTGCCACTGCAGAGATGATCATCAAAGTAAAAGAGCCACAGACTGTTGAATGTAATATGCTTCGTCCTGGTCAAATCTTATTTACTTACTTACATTTGGCACCAGATCCAAAACAAACTGAGTTACTCGTAGCTTCAGGGGCAATCTGTATCGCTTATGAAACAGTTACTGCAACTGGTGGTGGTTTACCACTATTAGCGCCAATGTCAGAAGTTGCTGGTCGCATGTCTATTCAGGCTGGTGCTCATGCGTTAGAAAAGGCACAAGGCGGTTTAGGTGCTTTATTAGGCGGTGTTCCAGGCGTTGCCCCAGCTAAAGTATTAGTTATTGGTGGTGGTGTTGTTGGTACTCAGGCTGCACGTATGGCAGTAGGTATGGGCGCAGACGTTACTATTTTAGACCGTTCTTTACCGCGTTTACGTCAAATAGATACTGAATTTGATGGTAGATTAAAAACAGTTTACTCAACTGCTGATGCCATGGACCAATTAATTGTTGAAGCTGATTTAGTTATTGGTGCGGTATTAATCCCAGGTGCTGCTGCACCTAAGTTAGTCACAAGAGAGCACATCAAAATGATGAAGCAAGGCGCTGTTGTTGTTGATGTTGCTATCGATCAAGGGGGTTGTTTTGAAACATCAAAAGCCACGACGCATCAAGAGCCAACGTATGTTGTTGACGGCGTTGTACATTACTGTGTTGCTAACATGCCTGGTGGCGTAGCGCGTACTTCAACAATGGCATTGACAAATGCAACGATGCCATTTGCTGTTACCATCGCAAACAAAGGTGCTAAGCAAGCGTTATTAGATGATGAGCATTTAATGGCCGGATTAAATGTTGCTGCAGGTAAAATTACTTACAAGCCAGTTGCTGATGTTCTAGGTTATGAATATGTTGATCCACGTGTTGCTTTAAACGCCTAAGTATTAGCCGTTAGATCATACTGTAAAAGAAAATATTTACAGTAAATAGCGCACTTTTGCTTACAGTTAAGCAAAAGTGCGTTTTTTTATTTACCGTTTTGTTTATCTTATAACGAACTAGCTATTTACCCCCTTGCATTATTTCCTTATCATCCCAACTAATGAATGATATGTAGTTAACGTTAACTGCTTCGAAGTAATCAATTTTTTGGAGAAACCATGAGCGACGTAAGACACTGTCCCCTACTAATTTTAGGATCAGGCCCTGCTGGTTATACTGCTGCTGTTTATGCTGCCCGCGCAAACTTAAAGCCTGTTATGATCACTGGTATGCAAAAAGGTGGTCAATTAACCACAACAACAGATGTAGAAAACTGGCCAGGCGATGCTGACGACTTAACGGGTCCAGCATTAATGGATCGTATGCAAAAGCATGCAGAGAAGTTTGACACTGAAATTATTTTCGATCATATTGATTCGGTAGATTTTTCTTCTAAGCCTTACAGAATAAAAGGTAGCAGTGAGTATACCTGTGACGCATTAATTATTTGTACAGGTGCTTCAGCGCAATACCTTGGTTTACCTTCTGAAGAAGCCTTTATGGGACGTGGTGTTTCAGCATGTGCTACTTGTGACGGTTTCTTCTACAAAAACCAAAAGGTTGCTGTTGTAGGCGGTGGTAATACTGCTGTTGAAGAAGCGCTTTATTTATCAAACATTGCCAGTGAAGTTCATTTAATTCACCGTCGTGACACTTTCCGTAGTGAAAAAATCTTAACGGATCGTTTATATGAAAAAGTCGCTAACGGTAATATTGTTTTACACCTTGACCGTACTTTAGATGAAGTATTAGGTGATAACATGGGTGTTACTGGCCTGCGTTTAAAAGCAATGAATGCAGATGCAACTGAAGAACTTGAAGTATCAGGTGTCTTCATCGCCATTGGTCATAAGCCAAATACTGATATCTTTAAAGATCAACTGGATATGAAAGATGGTTATTTAACGATTCAAAGTGGTACGCAAGGTAACGCAACACAAACTAGTGTAGAAGGTGTTTTTGCTGCAGGTGATGTTGCAGATCACATTTATCGTCAAGCAATCACCTCTGCTGGTGCTGGTTGTATGGCCGCATTAGATTCTGAGCGTTACTTAGACGCTTTATAATCCTTGCACTAACGTTGTTGCGTCTCCGTAACAACGTTATTATAAATACTATTGAGACGAAAATTAATGGGTCAGATTTTATATCAACTTGATAATAATAGTTTGACCTTTCCTCCGATAGAACATGCCCTCACTAATCCCAATGGTTTATTAGCCCTTGGTGGTGATTTATCACCTAAGCGGTTAATAACGGCGTACAGTCAGGGTATTTTTCCATGGTATAGTGACGATGACCCCTTAATGTGGTGGTCACCCAATCCTAGAGCTATCATCGACATTGATGAATTACGTATAAATCGTACTTTACGTAAAGCTATTAACAAAACGCCCTATCAAATTACGATAAACCAAGCCTTTAGCCAAGTAACCCAATTATGTGCTGACGCACCGTTTCGCAGTGATGAGACTTGGATACTACCTGAGATGGAATCCGCTTATTTAGTATTACATCAACAGGGGTTCGCACATTCAATTGAAATATGGCATACAGATGAGCATAATCATAAAGAATTAGTCGGTGGTCTATATGGCGTAGCTATTAATGGTTTTTTTTCTGGTGAGTCAATGTTCTATAAAAAAAGTAATGCGTCAAAATTTGCCCTTATAGCTTTGGGTCAGTTACTTAAAACTGCTGATATTCATTTTATTGATTGTCAATTACTTAATCCCTTTTTAGAAGACATGGGCGCTAAAGAAATAAGCCGCGATACTTTTCTTCAAAAACAAAAAAATGCACTAACTAAGATAATGCCAGATACTTTCTGGCAACCGCGTTCATTAACTTTATTATAGATATAAGTTTAAATTTAAGTATCGATTTAGATTTAGTTTATGTTATTAGTTATAATTAACCATAAGAATTATATGAAATTGGTAAACTTTCAATGAGTGATACTTCCTATACATTGGGTGTAAGTAAAATATTTCCCTGTAATTATTTACCCGAACAACAAGAGTGTTTGTTGATTGCGGTTGATGAACGTTTACATAACAGTGAAAGTTATGGCTGGTTAATGACGCAAGGCTTTCGTCGTAGTGGCGAGCAGAGTTATCGACCAAACTGCCCTAATTGTAATGCTTGTCAGTCAATTCGCGTACTAACAGATGAATTCGTGCCCTCTAAAAGTCAGAAAAGATCTAAGAAACGAAATAATCATTTTATTGTTAAACAATCTTCACAACTAAAGGATAGCTATTACCCTTTGTTTGAAAACTATATCAATACCTTACATCAAGACGGGAGTATGTATCCTGCAACTTTTAAGCAATTTGAAAGCTTCTTGAGCTGTAACCTAACTAAACAACTATTCATTGAAACTTGGGCACCTGTAGATGAGGAAAATGGCGTCAACGACGAGGTACTGGTCTGCGTGGCAGTAACTGACGTGTTGAGTAATGGCTTATCTGCTGTTTATACCTTTTATCATCCAGAATATAAAAAAAATGGTCTAGGCATATTCTCAATTCTTACCCAACTTAGTTTTTGCCAACAAATGGCTTTACCTTATTTATATTTAGGTTATCAGATTGATGAATGCCAAAAGATGAATTATAAAGACCGTTATTTCCCCTTTGAACGCTTTATTGATGGTCAATGGCTATTAAACGACAAGGCTAATGTTAATAAAGCTAAAATTGCTAAATAAATAGCCACAAGCCTTTACATTAGCTGAGCAATTAGGCATTATTCGCGCAGCTTTTTTATCTGCCAATAGATATCACCAATACTGGGATATTTAGTGGTTATATGCACAACATTAGAGGTTTAGCGCCCCATGGCGAAAGAAGAAAATATTGAAATGCAAGGTACGGTTTTAGATACTTTACCAAACACTATGTTCCGAGTTGAACTTGAGAATGGCCACGTTGTAACTGCACATATTTCTGGAAAAATGCGTAAAAACTATATTCGTATTTTAACTGGCGATAAAGTAACGGTTGAATTAACGCCATACGACTTATCAAAAGGTCGCATTATTTTCCGCGCTAGATAAGCCAGTTAATGACTTAGCCTTCCTTTTTTAATTAATTGTAGAAGTCGAAACAATAATATTAAAAACCAGCATCTCTTTTAGAATGCTGGTTTTTTATTGCCTGAAATATGAGTT
>JBKEHN010000085.1:0-12866 GCA_046710905.1 Colwellia sp. | reverse complement strand
ATAGTAAGCTTGAAGGTTGGTTAACTTTAATTACTACACTAGGTGTGGCAGCAATGCTGATACCTGGGCTTTTTGTCTGGGGAGACTTTATTTCTGTCCCTGAAGACAGTGAGATCGTTGAAGTGGTAGGCCAACAATGGCATTGGAGTTATCGACTGCGAGGTAAGGATGGCAAGTTAGGGAAAACAGCAATTAAATTAATTAGCGAAGATAACCCGTTTGGTATTGATGTTAATGATATTAATGGCGCTGATGACTTACTTGTTAATAGTAACGAGTTGCATTTACTTATTGACCAACCCGTTAAAGTTTTATTACGTTCAAAAGATGTTTTACATAATTTCGCCGTACCGCAATTTAGAGTAAAAATGGATTTAGTCCCTGGTGCCGTTACTTTTGTTTGGTTTACGCCAACGAAACTAGGTCGCTATGAGCTGCTGTGCGAAGAACTCTGTGGTATTGCTCATTATACTATGCGTGGTTATATAAAAGTAGACACAGCCAATGATTATCAAACTTGGCTCGCGAGCTTACCAACCTTTACACAAACGTTAACGGCTAACCCTGTCAATATAGCCCAAGGAAAGCGCCATTATAGCGGGTGTACTTCGTGTCATGGTATTGATGGCCAGGGTATTGAAGTAATGAATGCCCCTCAACTCGCCGGTTTAAGTCGTTGGTATCTTCAACGGCAACTAGGTTATTTTAAAAAGAATATCAGAGGTCAAAATAGTACAGATGTTTATGGTCAACAAATGTCAGCTATGTCGGCTTTATTAATTGATGATAAAGCTATTGAAGATGTTAGTGCCTACCTTAGTTCATTACCTTCAAGTCAAAATATATTGATAAACCCAGGCGATGTTATTAAAGGTAAGCTGCTTTATAAGAACTGTTCTTATTGCCATGGTGATGATGCCCAAGGAAATTATGCCATGAACGCGCCAAAATTAGCTAGACAGCACGCTTGGTATTTAAAACGTCAAATCACTTTATTCCAACAAGGCATAAGAGGATCGCACCCCAATGATCTTTATGGTAAACAAATGATTTTAATGTCAAAAATTTTATATGATGAGCGTGCAGTTGATGATGTGGTGAGTTATATCAATTCACTCACTAATGTCAGATGAATTTATCTCAGCAATACTTTAGGAGCATGATGTGACAGAAATGGAAAATATAGCGATTGCCGATCAAGTAGATCATTCAAGCCATCCTAACAGCTTCTTGACCAAGTATGTTTGGAGCCAAGACCATAAAGTTATCGCTATTCAATATTCAATCACGGCAATAGCAGTAGGTCTGATTGCCTTGATATTGTCAGGAATTATGCGCTTGCAACTTGGCTTTCCTAATGAGTTTTCATTTATTGATCCCTCTTCTTATCTACAATTTGTCACTATGCACGGCATGATCATGGTGATTTATTTATTAACGGCGTTATTGTTAGGAGGTTTTGGTAACTATTTGATTCCTCTTATGATTGGGGCAAGAGATATGGTGTTTCCCTACTTAAATATGCTGAGTTATTGGACCTATTTACTTTCCGTGATGGTCTTAGTTAGCAGCTTTTTTGTCAGTGGCGGTCCCACTGGCGCTGGCTGGACGTTATATCCGCCACAAGCTATTTTAAGTGGCACTCCGGGTGCAGATGCGGGTATTTTATTGATGCTGATCTCTTTGGCTATTTTTATTGTGGCTTTTACCATGGGGGGATTAAACTATGTCTCCACCATTTTACAGGCTAGAGCTAAGGGCATGACATTAATGCGCATGCCTTTAACTATTTGGGGGCTTTTTGTCGCGACCATTTTGGGGCTTTTAGCTTTCCCGGCATTACTGGTTAGTGCCATTATGATGATTTTCGATAAAGTAGTCGGCACCAGCTTCTTTATGCCTGCTATTTTATCATTAGGTGAAACACTTGATCATAGTGGTGGTAGCCCAATATTATTTCAACACTTATTTTGGTTTTTTGGCCACCCTGAAGTATACATAGTCGCCTTACCTGCTTTTGGTATGGTTTCTGACGTTATAGCGGTACATGCACGAAAAAATATTTTTGGTTATCGGATGATGGTATGGGCCATTGTTGCCATTGGTGGTTTGAGTTTTGTGGTTTGGGCACACCATATGTATGTCAGTGGTATGAATCCATATTTTGGTTTTTTCTTTGCCACCACAACATTGATTATCGCTATTCCTACGGCATTAAAAGTTTATAACTGGCTACTAACATTATGGCGTGGAAATATTCACCTTACCGTGCCAATGTTATTTGCTATTGGTTTTATCTTTACCTTCACTCATGGTGGATTAACCGGGCTGATGTTGGGTAATGTCGTTATAGATTTACCCTTATCTGACACTTATTTTGTTGTCGCTCATTTTCATATGGTAATGGGCGTTTCACCAATAATGGTATTGTTTGCGGCAATTTATCATTGGTTTCCTTTATTTAGCGGACGATTTTTAAATAATAAATTGGGTAAATTTCATTTTTGGGGAACCTTTTTAGGTACATACGCTATCTATTTACCGATGCATTATTTAGGGTTTTTAGGTGTACCTCGTCGTTATTTTGCTATGGGAGAAACAGATTTTATTCCTCAATCCGCTCAGACTCTTAATGCAGGCATCACAGTTTCAGCTATTATTGTCGGTTTAGTGCAATTAGTTTTTATTGCCAATGTTATTTGGAGCATCTTTAAAGGAAAAAAATCGGGTCGGAACCCTTGGCAAGCGACATCACTAGAATGGCAAACTGCACAATTTCCTCCAGGGCATGGTAATTGGGGCGAACAAGTACCTCAAGTTCATCGTTGGGCATACGATTATAGTGTGCCGCAGGTTAAAGATGACTTTATTCCGCAAAACTTCTCTCCTGAGGAGGTTGAATACCTAGTTAGTGAGCACAATAATACTCAGGAGAAAAAGTAATGCAAATATTTAAAACTTTGCAAATAAAGCCTTGGTTACCACAAGAGCTAGAGCAAGAAACGAATCTATTCCCTTCGGTGCTAAATAGAGATAAAGCCGCAACTACCGCGTTAAAATTTTTCTTAGCAGTGGTCTCGGTGATATTTTTCTTATTTACTATTACATTTTTACAACGCACTCAATCCTTTGATTTCCAAGCACTATCTGGTGAACCATGGTTGCCTTTTACTAATGCCGATATATTATGGCAAAACAGTACTTACTTATTAGTTGCGAGTATTAGTATTATTTTAGCGAGAAAATTCGCTGAATTAGAGAATTTTAAAGGCGTTATTATTTCGTTAACAGCAACATCATTATTTACATTACTGTTTATTGGCGGGCAAGTTCAAGTTTGGCAACAACTCAATCAGTCAGGTTTTTATATCTACGCTAATCCAGCTAACAGTTATTACTTTCTCCTTACGGGCATGCATGCCTTACATATTATTGCTGGTGTGTTGGTATTCATAGGTTGTATTTGGCATTTTTTATTAGATTTATCATACCAACGATTAGCTTCCCGTCTCAAGTTGTGTGGGTTGTATTGGCACTTTTTACTTTTCATTTGGTTATTTTTATTTTTCTTGTTAACCAGTGATACAGAAACCTTTAAAACGATTGCTTTATTTTGTGGTTTCTAAGGAAGACTTATGGCTAATAATCAACATCAAGAACATACACAAGTAAGTAATTCCTCGTCTTGGCAAAGTATAAAAAACGACTGGGGCGCAGATAAACAAAATTTCGATATGCCTTGGGGCAAATTGATGATGTGGATATTTCTATTAAGCGATACCTTTATCTTTAGTATTTTTCTTATTAGCTATATGAATGTACGTATGTCTGTCACCGTTCCTTGGCCGAACCCAAGCGAAGTGTTTGCTTTGACTATTGCAGGTCATCACATTCCCTTGGTATTAATTGCCATTATGACTTTTATTTTAATCACTAGCAGCGGCACTATGGCAATGGCAGTTAATTATGCCTATCAAGGAAATAAGAAAAAAACAGTTTATTTAATGGTGATCACGGCATTATTAGGCGCTAGTTTTGTTGGTATGCAAGCATTTGAATGGACTAAATTAATTGTAGAAGAAGGTATAAGGCCTTGGGGTAATCCCATGGGAGCTAATCAATTTGGCGCAGCCTTTTTTATGATTACCGGTTTTCATGGCCTACATGTCAGTGCTGGTGTTATTTATCTTGGCGTGATTGCCAAACGAGTAAATCAAGGGAAATATGATAATAAAGGATATCAAATTGTTGAAATTACTGGACTATATTGGCATTTTGTTGATTTAGTTTGGGTATTTATTTTTGCATTTTTCTATTTATGGTGAAGCTAATATGATGAAACAACACATAGCAACACACAGTCCTACACTGAATGTTAAGCAGCAACATCCGCTCTCGATGTACCTAAAGGTATGGTTATTACTTTTTGTCGTAAGTGCTTGTTCTTACATGGTTGATTACTTTCAATTTCAAGGCATGCTTAGATGGACACTTATTTTAGCGTTCATGTTTTTAAAGGCAGGGTTAATCATTATGTTTTTCATGCATTTAGCATGGGAGCGTATGGCGGTTAAACTATTATTATTTTTACCCATCCTTGTGATTTTAGTTTTTATTGTTTTGCTATCGATTGAGGCTGATTATGTGTTTATCAACCGAATAGTTTCATTTTTTAATCCTTGATATTGTCATATTGTCATATTGCGTTTAAGGAAAGTTAATGGAAAATAATGAGAACACTTTGGTGATATCACCTAAATTGGCGACTTGGCAAGATTATCTAGCCTTGTGTAAGCCGAAAGTGGTGTTGATGATATTGATCACTGCGATGGTTGGTATGTACCTAGCCAGTGCTCAAAGCTTTGATATAAAATTGATGTTTATTGCAAATGTCGCCATTGGTTTTGCAGCTAGTGCTGCTGCGGTTATTAATCATGTTGTGGATGTTAACATTGATGCAAAAATGCAAAGAACACAATGGCGGCCGCTCGTTAAACAGTGTATTAGCAACAAACAGGCGTTGATTTTTTCCGCTGCTTTGGTCTTTAGTTCAATGTTCTTACTATTAAAATATGTCAATTTATTAACTACATTACTGACTTTAGTTGGTTTTATTGGTTATGCTGTGCTTTATACTTGTTTTTTAAAGCATAAAACACCACAGAACATTGTTTATGGAGGTTTTGCTGGCGCTATCCCGCCTTTACTCGGTTGGACAAGTATCACCAATAGTATTGATCTAGAGCCTTTATTACTGACCTTGATTATTTTTTTGTGGACACCGGCTCATTTTTGGCCATTAGCTATAGATAGGATTGAAGATTATCGACTAGCTAAGGTACCTATGTTACCGGTAGTTAAAGGCATAGAGCACACCAAAACTTGTGTTTTGATTTATACTATAGCTACAGTTTTTGCTAGTTTATTACCGTATTTTTTCCAGTACTCTGGTGAGGTGTATTTATACTTAGTTTTATTACTTGGACTGTGGTTTAGTTATTTTGCAATACAACTTAAAATTACCGCAAATAGTCAATTAGCATTAAAAACCTTCCGTATTTCGATTTATTATTTGATTGCACTTTTTCTTGCTTTATTACTTGATCGCTTAATAGTGCAAGGATAATAAAACAACAATGAATAAATTATCGCATTCACAACAAGTATTAATACTGCTACCTATTTTAGTGAGTATTGCATCAGCGCTATATATTTTTCATTTAACCGCTAACCGCTATTTCGATAATGATGAGGAGTTGCCTAAAATACAAGGATTTGTATTAAATGAAGCGCAACAGTTAACAAATATTCAATTAACAGATCATCAGGGTATGCCGGTTAACAGTGATTATTTTCTTGGAAAGTGGCAGTTTATTTCCTACGGCTATACTCAATGTCCTGATATTTGCCCAACTACCTTATTAATTTTAACTCAGCTTGCCGACTTGCTCAGCGCCAGCCATGACAATATTGAAACTCAATTTATTTTTTATACCATTGATCCCGACCGTGATTCTCAAAAAATACTTGCTCAGTATATTAATTATTTTTCAAAGAATTTTGTTGCCGTTCGGGCAAATAATTTAGCAGATGCCAAAAGCTTTCAGCAAAGTTTAGGGATAAAAGTTGAAATTACTCGCGGCTATATAAATGATACCAAAAAAACTATTAGTAAAAAGCAACATGTCATAACAGCCACAAAAAATGATTTTTTTTATCAAGTGAGCCACGGACTAGCGATATTTTTAATAAATCCAGATGCTAAATTACAAGCCGTATTTTTACCTAAAACAACAGAACTTGGCATAAAGTTTTTTACCCCAAATATGCTTTATCATGACTATTTAAAAGTTATAAATTATTATCAACAAGGTGGTTGAATCTAACATAGAACGGCAAATATCATTTTTATTACCTACATCTTCGTGTGCCAATTTAGTTCAGTTGTTAAAGCAACTGTCTTGTAATCAATTATTAGAACCAATACACCATCTGTTATCAAATCATCAAGCTGACCTTAGCTAACTGGATTAATTTAGTTCTCTACGTGTAAAGTTAGCATTCACCAATTGAACTAATATGGCCAAGCGGACTATTTATTAAAATAAATTCATGGCTAAATTATCACGGCCTATTGGTAGATAAATACTTTATGAATAGATTGCTTAATTGCTATTTATTTGTTGATATTTATTTGTTGATATGTGAGATTTACTCTGTCAACTATTTGTTATTAAGTCGTTTGAAGTTTTCCCTTCAACTGTTGGGAGATAAGGTTTTAAACATATTCATTTTACAATACCAACTACTCGAATTTTGTATCCCTTGTTGAAAAGGTTAACACTTTAATTGTATTGTTCAAAGACAGTGAATTATGGAAGAAAGCTTCCCTCCCGTTATGCTTGTCAAGGCTAGATATGACCTGGTCAAGTAAATCAACCTTAGTAAAATTACTATTTCGTTTTTATGATGTTGACTCAGCTAGCATTAAAATAAACCAGCAAGATATTAGTCAAGTCAGTCAACAATGATTACCTACCCATATTGATATCGCGCCTAAGATATCGTGCTATTTAAAGACTGGTTATTTAAAGACTGGTTATCTAATAATGTATAATATGGCTGTCTAACAGCCAGTAAAGACCAGGTTTTAAAAGCCATTGATCTCGCCCATTTATCTGAATTTATCGCTAGCTTACTTGAGGGTTTAGATACAGTGGTGAATGAGCGAGGTTTAAAACTGTCAGGTGGCGAAAAAAAGCGAGTTGCTATTGCGCGAACAATTTTGAAAAAACCACAATTACTTGTTTTTGATGAAGCGACATCATCGCTTGATAGTCAATCAGGGCAAGTTATCTTAACGGTAATAAATGAAGTGGCTAAAAGTAGAAGCCGTCTGGTGATAGCGCATCGCTTATCGACTATCATAGACAGTGATAATATTATTATGATGAGTTATGGTCAGATAGTTGAGCAGGGTAATCATTAATAATTACTAGCGCTTCAAGGACAATACCGTAAAATGTGGTAGTTACAGTAATCATAACCTTATAAAATTAATCATAAAAACCGTAGTATTAGAGTAGAAAATAATGAATAAAGACGTTCAACAATCGGTAAACCTAAAAGTATCAGCTGAAATTGATGCAACAAAACAGTGGATAGATGAAATTATTATCGGGTTAAGCTTTTGTCCTTTTGCGAAGAAAGAGTTTGTTAATAACACTATTTGTTATTACCCATCTGCTGCCGAGCAAGTTAAACCTGCTTTACAAATTTTGATAGAACAATGTCAATATTTACAAGAACATAATGATATTGAAACGACTTTGATCATTTTTACCGACGGTTTTAGAGGTTTTGAACGCTATCTCGATTTAGTCGATTATGCGAACGACTTACTGATTGACTCTGGTTTTGAAGGAATCTTTCAATTAGCAACAATGCATCCTGAATATTGTTTTGCCGATGATGATTTTGATGATGCTAGTAATTTTACCAATCGTTCTCCTTATCCTATGCTTCATATAATTCGCGAGACAAGTATGGCAAGAGTATTAGCGGTATATAAAAATCCTGAAGAAATACCAGAACAAAATATAGTACTAGCCAACAATAAAGGCAGTCACTATTTTCAACAAGTATTAACAAGAATTCATCAAGCTCATCCGCCAAAATAGTCTTTAATAAGATACTATAAACAGTAGTTAAGAGCAGTTGGTAGTATTTTTTAATGATAACCAATCAGTATGCTAAATTACATAGAGTTAATGCTATTGGTTACATGAAAATAATATAGTATTTATTCGTTATATATTCGTTATTTATTCGTTATTTAACACGTGTAGGTTGACGTATAAAGACCAGTTATTACAGCAAATAATATTGCTTTAATTGTATTAAAAATATTTGGGCGTTTTATTGCAGCATAGTAGTAGAAAATTTCTGTGTTCACTGAGAGTGATGAGTAGCTAATAGCTTACACATTGAACTGATTTTTTTGGGGGCTAAGGTCGCTTTATTTCATTTCTAAGGTAAAATAACACACTTTTCATCAACTTCCATGTTGTAATATGCCTGCTTTAGAACAGTTTTTACTTATCGCTATGGTTCATTTTTTTGCCGTAGCAAGTCCTGGTCCTGACTTTGCACTTATTTTAAAACAAAGCATCCGATATAACAGACGTATTGCTGTTTATACTAGCTTTGGTATTGCCGCCGGTATTATTGTCCATGTGACATATTCCTTAGTTGGTATAGGGCTACTGATTGCTAGCGATGAGCGTTTGTTTACCGCATTAAAATATATCGCGGCCAGCTACTTTTGTTACATAGCATGGTATTGCCTTAGAGCCCAAAAGCCTGATGAACCCAACGTAGCGCCTAATAAAGTGACCAATGAAACAGCTAATCAAATGACCAAAGACGGTTCGACAATTAATACCCCATCAGCCAAAAAAGCTTTTCTTAACGGATTTTTAATTAATGCGTTAAATGTTAAAGCTACCTTGTTTTTTGTTAGTTTGTTTTCTGTTGTTATCGCCCCTGAAACCTTGTTAAGTATTAAAATTGCTTATGGCGTTTATTTAGTCGCAGCCACAGGCGCATGGTTTTGCTTTTTATCTTTTATACTCACTCAAGAAAGAGTACGGTTTGTTTTACAACGCAAAGGCTACATTCTTGATCGGGTTATGGGGATCATTTTATTGTTATTAGCCATTCAACTCGCGCTAAGCGACCTTAACTAATCGCTGGTTATCGATAAAATTAGCTCTAAGCTTATTGTTAGTTTAGTGATGACTTTTATTGTAGAGTTGACGATAAATTGAGCAGTGAGCAATTTGCTAATATTTCCAGTATAATAATCAACAAATATCATTTTAATGTATAAAAGGGTTAGTTTTGCCAGAGAAAAATATAATTGTATCCATTGGTGGTAGTGTTGAGTGTGCTGTAAAAGGTGAGTACTCAATTGATGTGAAAGCTGTTTTAAGTGAAGCATGGCAGCACACAGTAAAGTCTAGAATGTCGATTAATCTAGCATTATTTTTCGTTTTAATTTTTGGCATGATAGTGTCGTTTATTGCTAGTAGCTTCTTTGGAGGTGTCGAGCTTGTTTTAGAAGAAGCACAAACCAAAGATTCACAAGCACTGCAAATGATTAATGTCATCGTCACTATTGCCGTATGGCCATTTATGGCAGGTATTGAAATGATGGGTGTTTTCCATGCAGTGAACAGACCTACGCAGAGCAAAATGGCGTTGTCTTTCTTACATCGAGGTAGTTGGGTTGCTTTGTGCGCGCTATTAACGTCACTTCTTATTAGCATTGGTTTTCAATTACTAATCGTACCTGGTGTTTTATTGGCTGTACTATTGTCGCTAACGATCCCTTTAGTGGTAGAAAAAAAATTAACGCCAGTACAAGCTATTATTTTATCAATCAAAGCCTTACGTTTTAAAATAGTGCCGCTACTTAGTATTTATGTTGTATTATTTATGGTACTCATTCTCCTTACGTTGCCTATCGCTTTATTGATTGAGTCGAGCTTAGCACCGCTTGGTATCGTAGTGTTTTTATTTGGTTTCTCTTATTTAGCACCTTGGTATTACAATGTTAAAGGCGTATTGTACCGTCAAATTTTTGGGGTGTTTGTCGATGAAAATAGTATTGATAGTGAGTTAGTTGACTCTATTAATCAAAATTCAGCGACTAAAGACACTGATCATAATGGCTCCGACGATAGCTTTTCCGCTTAACTTGTATCGTATATAAGGACTTTTATGCAAAGAAATTTTTTTATTCGATTCATTTTTATCGTAGCGATAATCGCCGCTATTATCGCACCTTTTACTTATTTGATACCAAAACCTATTGTTAAAGTCGTAGAGATTGTCCCGACACCTATTGCCGTGGTTGTACCAGTAATTGAAAAAGTGAAGGTAATAGAGAAACCTTTGCACCAAGTAAATTTACCTGATTTTGCTACTATTTATGATATACCGACTAAAAAACGTCAATTCTTTGCTTTTATCCGTCCAGCTATTGAAGATAAAAATAATGAGTTATTACAAGATAGAACAAAACTTGAGTATTGGCAGGGGCAAATATCCCTAGGTTTAGGACTAACTGATGAGGAGCAAGCTTCGCTACAATCCCTTATCGTGACTTATCGTATCAATAAGCAAGCGTCAACATTACAGCAAATCAATGATTTATTGGTACGTGTTGATATTATTCCTACCTCATTAGTTTTGGTTCAAGCGGCAAATGAATCGGCTTGGGGAACCTCACGCTTTGCTCGAATAGGACTAAATTTCTTTGGTATTTGGTGCTATAGAGCAGGTTGTGGCATGGTACCTAGTGGACGTAATACGGGGGCAAAACATGAAGTTGCGGCATTTAAAAGTGTTGATGCTGCTGTTTCGGGATATTTTAATAACATAAATAAACATAATGCTTATCACCTGTTTAGAACAATCCGCGCGGAGTTAAGAGGACAAGATAAACCACTTGATGCTAGGATTTTAGCAACGGGTTTGTTACCTTATTCGGAGCGTGGTGCTGATTACGTATTAGATATCACGGATATGTTACGCCATAACCAGCGATATTTTGTTCAGCAGAGTAGCCAGCAGACTACTCTAGCAGATTAACACCACAACTGAGTATTAAAAGCTATTAGTTAAAGTGAGTAAATAAAAACGGCTAATGTCATAAACATCGGCGGTTTTTATCTACTTACATTAGTTTAGCTAGCAATTATTTAACTTCAATGACATTGAGGTGTTGGTCATCATTAAGATGATTTTTTACTGATTTGTCTTGTGGTGTCTCAATAGTAACTTCATCAAGAGCGCTATCACCACCATCAATAATACCAGAAGTACTATCTATATTTTAAAAATCAAATAAATTACTGTCAGACAAATGCGAAGGTAGCACATTTTGTATAACAGTAAACATAGATCCAATTCTACCCGGAAATTGCTCTAACCAACCATTAAGCAGGTGTTTAATGGTTGGTCTTTGCATATTAGGCTAACAGCCAGACAAATTACCGGGGATTATCGGAAACTGCTTCAACCCACTGTATTGAATGAGCTCACTTTCTTTACAAAAAGCTAAAGCACGTATAACAACATGCTCGCCATCATCAGAAATAAGCTTTGCAGGCATAGCCTTCATTTTTCCGCGATAAAATATATTTAGCATTAAGGTTTCAACGATATCGTCACGATGATGGTCTAACGCTATTTTAGTAGCGCCGATATTTTTAGCGGTTTTGTATAAATTTGCCCGACGTAATCGTGAGCATAAGCGACAAGTTGTTTTTCCCTCAGGAAATTTATCTTTAACAATACCGTCAGTATTTTCTGCAACAATATAGTATTTAATAGCAAGTTTATTGAGATACTCGGGTAGAATATGCTCAGAAAAGCCAGGTTACTTTTGATCTAAATTAACGGCAATTATGTCGAAGTGAATAGGGGTTGACTCTTTTAATGACAATACTCTAGGGTCTGTTGATCTTTCGCGATTAAATTTTGTTCGAGATAAAAGCATTTTAATCGCGGTGGGTACTATGTAGCTTAGTCATACTAAGCAAAGACTATTCAACAAAAAGTAAAACGCTTTTAGCCTAATCCTTCGGACAGTGTTTGTTGGCCATTTTTACAGCGTTATCGCCTTGTAATGTCTAATAGTCACATTACAAAAGCTTTGCCTTGTATACATACCCAACAAATAGCGGTAAAAAAATCTTGAAAGATCGATAGACCCTAAAGTATTCTTAATATAATTTTTATTGAATAATCGTTATATATGTTAGAATTTAACAATATTATTATTTAACATTATTAGGCGTATTTCATGTCTGAACACTCAATAATCGACATTTGTGTTGAACCTATAGAACTTTACAAATTATTAAAAATTGCCAATATGGTTGGCGGTGGCGGCGAAGCTAAAACCATGATCAGTGAAGGTAATGTGTTAGTCAATAATAAAGTTGAAGTTCAAAAGCGTAAAAAAATTCGCCAAGGCGATATTATCGAGTATAACGGAACAACTATTAAGGTCGCTTATAATCCTACGAAAAAATCAGCAGAATTTATTAGTACAGTAGTTTCAGCGACTAAAAAGTCAAAACATAAAAAAAGAGCTAAAAGTAAAGCGTCAGTTAGTTGATCAAAAGCTGTTACTGAACCATCAATTGCAGGCTCGAAAAGAAAATCTAGTTCAGATTAATGATTAGTTAAATTTTTAAAGTCATTTATCATCAATGGTAAGGTTTTAATCAGAGAGAAATTCAACTCCCCGTTGATTTAAATAAAAGACATATAATAGTTTTAGACATAAAAAA
>JBKEHN010000084.1:0-13030 GCA_046710905.1 Colwellia sp. | reverse complement strand
TTTCACGTTTTGCTTGTACTGTTAAACTTAACAACAGTTGGGTAACAATCAATACGAGTAAACTCATGCGTAATACAAATGAACTATGAATCATCAGGCTGCCTTGAAATATGTATATGTGTGGGTCTAAAAGATAATTGGAATTGATTAAATTCTTGAAATTTATTCAGTAACGATTGATATTTCCCGGTCTTTCCTGGGGTAATACTATCAAAGTCACTACCTGCCTCTAAAAGAGCTAAAGCATAACAGCTTGCTTCTAAACTTGATAAGGCATTTTTTTTAGCTACCTTACGGATGTGATATTGTCCTGCGTTTGCAAGATGCTCAGGTAAACAAATTTGAGGTAATAGTTGTAATGTTTTTGACAACATAAACATGCGATAGACTTTTTTCCAGGTGCCATCAATAATGACTAAACACAGTGGTTTGATATTAACATTCTCCTGAAAAATATCAGTATTCTGCTGGTATTCCGTCAATTGCATTAATAAATTAGGATGAATAATTTGAGCTTGCTCACCCGGATACAGTAAAACGCCTTGATACTGCGCCATCGTCTGTAAAAAGCAGGAGTTATCATCAAAGACTTCACCAACTAGTACTTGGCAGGAATATAATGACTTTGCTAATAGGGCAACCGTGCCTTTTGTTTGTGAGACTTCACTAGGATGTTGTAAAATAACAACATGAATATTATTTTTTATCTTTGTAGTGAAAGCACAGATACAAGCTTTTTCAGGACGCTGACAACTCAGGCAGAGTATTCGAGACATAGAATAGTAAATTAAAACGCAATTAATAAAGCAGTCATTGTATACTTTATTAAGATGATATGAATACTTTATAAATCAATAACGGATAAACACAGAAAAAAAACTGACAACGTTTAACTACTAACCTTAACTAATACTTTAAAAACACCTTAAAAAATGACCTTAATATTTAAAAATCTACCAATACAAAAACAACACAGCCTATTCGTAGTAATTATCGCTTTACTCGCTATTCTGGCTTATCTATTAAACGATGAAATTGACTCACTTTTCGTCTATCAATATCAATTAATTAGCCAAGGTGAATTATGGCGTATCTTTACCGGGCACTTTTTACACACCAATGGTATTCATCTGTTATTAAATTTAGCTGCGTTAATACTTTTGTGGGCTTTACATGGCCATTTTTATAATTTAAAAAACTATAGCTTACTCTTTATAACCTCTGCATTAATATGTAGTGCAGGTCTGTTTTATTTTTCTCCTGAGATTCATCAATATGTTGGTTTGTCTGGGGTGTTACATGGTATTTTGGTTTTTGGCGCCATCTTGGATATACGCTATAAAGATAAAACCGGTTATTTATTATTTATTGGAGTTTGGCTAAAAATCGTCCATGAACAATACTATGGGGCCAGCAAACAAGTTTCGACATTGATTGATGCCAACGTGGCAATTGATGCACATTTATGGGGCGCTGTAGGAGGCTTAATATTTAGCTGTTGCTATGTAATCATTGGCATACAAAAACAACGTTCTACTAATCAAACAGACAGTTAATAAAAAAGACCAAAGGTGTGAGCCAATAGTCTTTTTATGTATAAGGTCATGCAAATAGTCTTAATCTCTTTTAAAAACCCTTAGGGTTTTCAGACTGCCAACGCCAAGTATCTTCTATCATAGCCGTTAAATCGAGCTTAGCTTGCCAATCTAAGAGTTCATTAGCTAAAGAAGCATCAGCATACACTGTCGCTAAATCTCCGGCTCTTCGCGGTACTACTTGATAAGGAATAGCTTGATTACTAATTTCTTTAAAGGTATTTACAATTTCTAATACAGAAGTACCATTGCCTGTACCTAAGTTAATCGCCTGACAACCTTTTATTGTCCCTTTACTATGAGCAAGGCTCTCTAACGCTTTTACATGACCTTGTGCGAGATCTACCACATGAATATAGTCTCTAACGCCAGTGCCATCTACCGTATCATAATCATCACCAAATACTTGTAATTGAGCCAAACGTCCTACTGCTACTTGAGCAACATAAGGTAATAAATTATTTGGGATTCCATTTGGGTTTTCGCCAATCAAACCAGATTGATGTGCGCCAATGGGATTAAAATAACGTAAACAAACAATTGACCAAGATGCGTCACTTTTGGCTAAATCAAATAAAATATGTTCAACCATTAATTTTGTTTGGCCATAGGGATTAGTGGCTGAGGTAGCCATAGTTTCATTTAATGGTGAGACGTTATTACCATATACAGTCGCTGATGAGCTAAAAACTAAGTTCTTAACCTGATGTCTCGCCATAACCTCTAATAAGGTTACCGTCCCAGAAACATTATTATAATAATAAGCTAAAGGTATTTCATTCGACTCACCTACCGCTTTAAAGCCGGCAAAATGAATTACCGCTTCGATATTATGCTGATTAAAAACTTGATCTAAAGCATCCGCATCACAAATATCAGCTTTGATGAAAGTAACTGTTTTATCGGTTATTTTTTCAATGCGTTCAAGTACTTTAGTTGACGAATTCGATAAATTATCAACGATAATAATTTCTTGTTCATTACTACTTTGTAATAATTCAACAACGGTATGACTACCAATATAACCAGTACCGCCTGTGATTAATAAACTCATATTTTATTCCTTTAACTGTTCACTCATTCAAAGACAATAACCTAAGAACGTGTCACCCTAAATTTCATTTGCTGCTTTTATTTTATAATTGATTTTCAATCAAGGAAAGGAAATAAAACATAAATCATCTACATTTATAGATTTAATCAGGTGTTTTTTTGTTTTTTGTTCTAAAATGTAAATACAAAAGACCATAAGGACTTGATCATGTTTGAATTTTGGCACTTTCAACCCATCAATCTCAACAATTACCAAACATTATCAGCTGAATTTAATTTCCTGCTAGTTACCCTTTCAATTATTATAGCCACTCTTGCCTCTTATTCAGCTTTAATCACACTTGATCGTGTCAGAGCTTCTGACAATCATCGTATCACTCGATTTTGGTTACTGTTTGGTTGTTTTGTTATGGGAATGGGGGGCTGGGCCATTAATTATACCGGTATGTTGGCTTATATGATGCCTCTTCCAATGTCATTTAGCCCCCTAATTACCACACTATCTGTATTGCCCGTCTTTCTTGGCTCATATTTTACCCTACGGCAGATATCACATAATAAGTTAGACTTTATTAGTATCCAGTTATCTGCCTTATCGTTTGCGGTAGGAATTGGCGCCATGCACTTTATCGGCATGGAGGCCATACAATCTGCTGCGATTATGGTCTACAATTTTAAACTGTTTGCACTTTCCATAATTCTTATGCATATACTGGCGAGCATTACCCTTTACTTGATAGTTATTGAAACTCGAATAACCCATCACAAGTTTGTACTTCGAGTTGCATGTGCAATTGCTATGGGTTTAACTGTTTCGGCTATGCATTACTCAGGTCTGATCTCAGTTTCTTTTTATTTACCTAACGTTGCTCAAGAAGTCATTGGGCATGGCTCTCATGACTCCTTAGTTATCCCTATAGTCATCGTTGTAATTATTGCCCTATTAGTCGTGACGACAATATTATGTGCATTTATTGATAAACGATTACAAGCAGCTGAACTTTCGGCAAAAGAAAGTGCAATTAGAGAGAATGACATTGTTCAACACCTACCTGATGGATTATTAATTATCAACTCAACTGGCAGTATCGTTTCAGTTAATAATACTGCGCAGAGTATGTTTAATATGACACAAAGTGCAATGATACAGCTTAAAATAGAGGAATTAATTCCTAGTATCACTTATTCAAAACTCGTCGATGATGTTGTTTTATATGATAACTTATTATCTGGGCAAATAATTTTAATTGAGGGCATCAAGAAAAACGGCGAACCTTTCCCCATTGAGGCACATTTTTCAAAAATGACCTTGGTTATTGATTTTCAAGTAATGCTTAGCTGTGTTATGCGTGATATTACCGAACGAGTTCAGCTTGAAAAGCAATTAAATCAAGCCAATAAGTTAGAGTCTATTGGTCAACTAGCTGCTGGTATTGCCCATGAAATTAATACACCAACGCAATATGTTACCGATAACACTACCTTTTTAAAAAGAGTATTCGCAAGCTGTGTAGATGTTATACAGCTCAGTCAAAGTTTATGTAATAAATCGGTCAAAGATATCACTGAAGAGGACTTAACTAAAATTAAAACCCTCATTACTGAAACTGATATCGAATTTATTTTAGCAGAAATCCCTACGGCAATCACACAATCACTGGAAGGTTTACATCGTATTTCAACAATAGTAAAAGCGATGAAATCATTCTCTTACCCTAGCAAGGGAGAAATGCAACTAACAAGTATCCCAGGAGCAATAGAGACAACCGTGACAGTAGCACGAAATGAATGGCGATATATTGCTGTACTAGAAACACAATTTGATGATGACCTCCCAGAAATAATGTGTATTAGAGATGAACTAAATCAAGTTTTTCTTAATATCATCGTCAATGCAGCTCACGCGATCGAAGACAGTAAAATTAACGATGCACAACAAAATGGTAAAATTGAGATTGTTGTCTCTAAACAAGATGACGATATCATTATTAAGATCACTGATAATGGTAAAGGGATGCCTCCTGAGATACGTGAGCGCATATTTGATCCTTTTTACACTACTAAAGGCGTGAATAAAGGTACAGGACAAGGACTTAACTTGGCCTACGCGGTAATTGTAGATCGTCATAACGGTTCAATTCATGCATGTTCTGAAGTGGGAGTAGGAACAACCTTTGTAATTTCTTTACCTATAGCTAACAATTCAACTCAAGAGGTTGTCTCGGTAAACTTAGAAAAGGACTACATATGAAAGTCATGTTTGTCGATGATGAGATTATGATTCTTAAAGGATTAAAACGTGCTTTCTTTCGGAATAAGTGGCAAATTCTCTTTGCCGATAGCGGTAATAAAGCATTAAAAATATTAGAGCAAGAGTCCGTAGATTTTATTGTCTCAGATATGCGAATGCCTGGTATGAATGGCGTTGAACTTTTCGAGAAAGTCGCAACTTTGTACCCACAAGTTGTCAGGATTATTTTGTCAGGTCACTCTGATGAAGAGGCCGCAAAAAAAGCTTGTTTTGTTGCCCATCAGTGGTTTAATAAACCTTGCCAACCACAAGTTTTAGAAGAGATGTTAGAGCATATCTATAAAATAAAAGGCTCTTTACCACAAGAAAAAGTACAACAACTTGTGGGAAAAATAAAAACACTGCCCTCTCCTCCCAAGGTTTATATGCAATTAAGCGCGGCAATCAAAGATAAATCAATGGATATTGACAGTATTTCTAAAATTATCGGTGATGACCCTGCATTAGTTGCTAAAATTTTACAGTTGACCAATACATCTTTCTTCTCCAACGGTAAACAAGTTGAAAGCATTTCTGAAGCGATCACTCGCTTAGGAGTAGATTTGGTTTGTTGTATCGTTATTACTGCGGAAACTTATGATAAAATTAGTGAGATACCTGGTTATTCTATCATTGATGAACAAAAACACTGCCTATCAACAGCGCGCTTAGCGGCCTCAATGGTTGAACCTTCTCTTAGACAAGAAACTATCCTAGTTGGTTTGTTACATAATATTGGTAAATTTATTTTATATGAGGTGTCGCCACAAGTCATGGCAGTTTACATTGAGAAGCGAATTATCGGTGCTGATAATATAGACTTAGAACAGCGGTTATTTTATGCAGATCATACCCAACTTGCCGGCTACTTATTACACTTATGGAATTTCTCGTATAAGTTGATTGAAAATATTGTTCTACATCATCAACCACGAAAACTAACCCAGAATGCTTTTGGCTCAGGCGCTGCCGTTTATGTAGCAAGCAGGTTATTACGAAAACAAGAGGTGGATAAAACCTTTATTGAGCATTTTAATCTAGCCGATAAGATAAAGGTATGGAAAGTTAAAGCGGGTAATTATTAACAGGATAAATTTTTTATTTACTCACAGTTATAGTTATGTTGCTTTTTAATGCACCATTTTCAACACAATGAGAAATTATTCTACGTAAAGGCTCTGAAACGTCTTGCCCCTTAGAAGCCACTAACAAACCACTTTCAGTACATATATCTTCTTGTAAAGTCATATCACCCGTTAGCTCAGCCACATTTACCAACTGTTGAGCTGGTCCAGAGTTAGAGCCGATCGATTCTTTAAAGGCAGTTAATATATTAGGATCATAAAACTGACTTTGCTGGCTAAGTTTCATGCTGGCTTGGTTAATCGTTGAACCGTCATTTTTGAAGCGTAGAAAATCAATGACTACTTTTAACATTCTAGCGTCATAAGGGATTTCTTCACCCTTAATATCATCAAAAGGAACTCCTTCGCCATTGAAGCACTTTTCTTGATATAAAATTGCATTAGCAATTTTATTCATTCTTGGTATTTTTCTAATTAAGTCCGCAGCTAAACATGGATGACGTTCTTTCATTCTCCGTTGCTCTAATGAAAATGACTCCATATTTTCACTTAACCCCGAATCAGGTAACATAACACAGCCTAATTGTGACAATTGAATCATTGGTTCAAAGCTCCAACTCACTGGCATATTTAATGTTTTAGCTAAAGCTATCATATATTTTTTTATTTTAATTGTATGAGCAAAAATTTGAGGGTTTACGATCGTAAGTACTTCTGCTAAAACGTTAATTGTGCCTTTTAATGTTTTGTTTAGTAAAATTTTTTCAGCAATAATTAAATTGTATTGTCCTATTCCTACTTCAATTAATGTACATAAATCATGATGGTCACATGGTTTGTTAATAAACCGAAAAATATCACCAATATTTAGCGCATCAATTGCTGTCTTCTGATCAGAGTTACCTGTCAACATCATTCGAACAGTATTGGGTGATTTCAATTTAATTATTTTTAACAGCTCTATGCCATTCATTACGGGCATTTTCATATCAGTAATAATCACTGCGTAGTTATTTTTAGCCATTAATACTAAGGCATCAGCTCCGCTTTGGGCAACATCAAACTTGAACTTACTCCTTAAACTTCTTCGATAAGAATTCAGAATATTAATTTCATCATCAACCAATAAAATCCGATTATGCATTGTTTACAGTGCCTCAAATAAAAAATATAAAAAGAAAGAGACTAGCGAAAGTCCTTTTCAACTATGGGTAATATTGATATTAATTTGTTAAGTCACTGAGTAAATAAAATAAGTTTATGCACTAAGTACCTTTTTAGCCAACTTATTTATTAATAATAATAGCTTAAAGAATATTTTTGGGGGGGGGTTACTGGCTGTTAATTAGTTTTTTAACAGGTTATTGATAGTATTCTTTCACCGTATCAATAAATTTATTAAGCATCAAACTGGGTAGTTCATTAATCCCCGCAGCAGCTGCTCTTCCTCCACCTGTCGGAAATTGTGAACAAATATCGCCAGCACCTTGTTTATTATTTAAGGGAGCACGTAAACTTACAGTATAGGTGGCTGAACCTTGATATAAATGATTTTCCTGCTCTTCGTTTAACGCATTTTTTTTATTTAACGTCAGTACAATATGCGCTCTATCTGGTGCTTGGTTGGCTAAATCATTACCAAACACACCACTTACTCGCCTTGCCCATGCTTCATCAGCTAACTGTACCGCTTTTACACTAGTTTTTTCACTGATCACCTTAGCTGATTGTGCTTTAGCCATATCAGCTAAATAAGCCTGTTTTAATTGCCAAAAAAGTGAGCCTGTTTCATTAATTAAAGTAAAAGGATCCGGGTATTTTAATAATGCTTGGTATAAATCATCAGGATAAAAATGTAAATCATCAACACTAGCACCGTAACCATTGTAATTAATGTAAATACCTAACTCATTTAGCTGTGCTTGCTCTGTATGAGTTAATCCTACTTTTTCAGCAAGTGCTTTTGCTGAGTCTTGCATATTATCACCAAAAGCGGCAGCAATGGCCCAACTGACATATTGGCCTTGCAAGAAGTCATTAACTAATAAACTGGTACAAATATTAGCATCGGTATTAAGTAACGTAGTCAGCTTACTGCAATGAGGGATTTCACCTGTTCTATGATGATCCACATAAAACACCTCAACTTGCTTATCTAATAGCGCTTGTAACGATTTAATATTTTTTTCTAGAGAAATATCTAATACCGTTACAGACGTCGCCTTGGTGATATCTACTTGTTTTAGCAAGCTGATATCACGCTTAACGCCAGTAATAAGTATTGACTCTTTAGGTTCGGCTAAACGTAACTGCAGTAAGGCAATAATGCCATCGGCATCGCCATTAAATACATCATAATGCATGGTATAATTTTCCATAGTTAGTTCAATTAAGCCTATAGCTATACCCTGATGAAGTCATCCTCAAAGTGTCTGATCGAGGCTCCAGCTTTTAACATTTTGGATTCCCGATTAAGCTACCACGGGAATGACACAATAGAGGTTAGGTAAAGCGTTACTTTTATTTTAAAGAGGCAGTCGTAATAAAATCTTGCGCCATTAAATAACTAACAATTTGCTCTGCACATTGCTCGACAGATTGTGTGTCAGTTTTTACATGTATTTGTGGCGCCGTGGGTACGTCATAGGTTGAATCAATGCCAGTGAAATCTTTTATCTCACCTGCACGGGCTTTTTTGTATAGCCCTTTAGGATCACGTTGCTCACAGATACTAATAGGCGTATCAATAAAAACTTCGATGAATTCACCGTCTTCAAGCTTAGCTTTGGCTAACGCTCTGTCACTAGCAAAAGGCGAAATAAAAGCGGTTGAAACAACAAGGCCAGCATCAAGGAATAACTTAGCCACTTCAGAGATACGGCGAATATTTTCAATACGCGCTTTATCACTAAAACCTAAATCGCCATTAAGACCATGTCGTACATTGTCACCATCGAGTAAATAACTATGACAACCGAGTTTAAATAACAAAGCATCAACAGCATTAGCAACGGTTGATTTACCTGAGCCACTTAAGCCGGTATACCAAAGTAATGCTGGTTTTTGTTTTTTTAATTGAGCACGTTGAGACTTACTGATTTGTTGGTTATGCCAGACAGTATTCTCTGTTTGCATATTAGCTATTGTCATTTTAGATAGGCTCTATAGTGAATGTCATCAAGGTGGTGCTCTCGCTTAAAATCAACTTGTTTTAGTTAATTGAGCTTAAACTGGCACCAGTTAACAGGAAAATTAAAACGGATAAACAATGGGAATAACCAAAATTACCGTTGTGCTATAAATTAGTGAGATGGGTAAACCAAACCAGACGAAGTCTTTTAATTGGTAGTTACCGGCGTTATACACCATCACATTCGTTTGATAGCCATAAGGGCTAATAAAACTACCACTGGCAGCAAAGGCTACCGCCAGAACAAACGGTGTTGGGTCAACGCCAAGGCCTAAAGCAATATTATAAGCAATAGGAAACGCCAATGCCGCTGCAGCGCTGTTGGTAATAAGCTCTGTCATTATCAAGGTTAAAACAAAGATAATGATAAAGGCAAGATAAACACTTTGACCAAATAAATATCCTTCAATATTCTGCGCAAAGATTCCAGCAATACCGGTATTCTCGAAGGCTGATGCCAAGGTAAGCGCACCTAATACTATCATCCAAATTTCCAGGGGAAAGCGACGTTTTATTTCATTAACTGATAAGGCACCGCTAAAAATGATAAAAGCCAAATAGATAAACAAACAGCTTAATAAAGGTAGCGGTGTAAAAACTGACACTAAAATACTGGTGATAAAACCCCAGACGGTAGTGTGGTCACGCCAACCACTGAGCATATTATCCGCCTGATGACCTGATAATATATAAAAGTTTTTAGATAAATTAGCTCGGGTGGCAAAATCTTGGCCTACCGCTAATACCAAGAAATCTCCGGGTTGTAGTATAATATCACCTAATTTACCTGATAAGGCGCTGCCTTCTCGGCGCACTGCAACTACTGCTGCGTCAAAGCGAGCACGAAAACCAGCTTTCTTTAAAGTTTTCCCGGCGATGGTTGAATCCGCTTTAACTAGGACTTCTGTTAAATTATCACGTAATAAATTCTCTCGCAGTAAATTACCTTGCTCTGCATAGAGGTTTAAGCCGTCAAACTGCTGTAATATTAGTACTTTTGAGATATCACCACTGAAAATAAGCTTGTCTTTCGCTTGTACACATTCTTCAGGGCAAACAGGAGAAATCAATCGACCTTGACGTACTATTTCAACTAAAAATAAAGAGTCTAAATTTCTCAGACCATTATCTTCAATCGTCTTACCAATCAAAGCAGAAGTGAGCGCGACTTCGGCTTCGAGTAAATAATCATTGCTTGCTAAATTATCATCAACTAAATTAGGTAAAGAACGACTGCGCACTAAAATAACAAATAGACATAACACAAAAGCAGTGAGACCAATTAAGGTGAAGTCAAAAAAACCAAAACCTTGATGACCTTGTTTAATCAATAAGCTGTTTACAATAAGGTTGGTAGAGGTACCCACTAAGGTTAGCGTTCCTCCTAAAATTGCGGCAAACGATAAAGGTAATAGTAACTTTCCGGCATTAATGAGTTTGTTTTTTTTCACCGTATTGATGAGTGTGGCGACTACCGCCGTATTACTCATTATCGCTGATGCCAATGCAGTGCCAAGTAATAAACGTAAGGTAGATTTTACTTTTGAGCCGTTAAATACGCCGGCAGATAAACGCCTTAAAATACTGGTACGTTCAAAAGCGAATGAACACAATACCAGTAAAACAAGGGTGACAAGACCGGGATTAACGGCATTGGTCAAAATATCATCAACGCTAACAAACGACAGTGCTAAACACAATAATACCGTTACAGAAAAAACGCGCTCTGGTACGTGGCTGTATTTAACTAAGCTGATAAAAGTAGCAATAAACACACCTATCATCAACCACTGCACTATTGTCATATTGAATCCATTACCTAAAAACTTACAAGTGTGACAAATTTTTTACAAAATAAAAAGGCTATAAAGCGCTAACTTTACAGCCTTAAAGCCGCTAGCGCTAACTAGTTCACGCCTACAAATCATTTAATTCATAGGCGGAATTTTAATTACGCTTTAGGCTATTTAGTTATATCGCGTGCACCCCAATGCGGGAATTGCTTACGAACTAGCGCATTGAATTCTAATTCAAATGCTGAGTACTCTTGCGTTTGCTCATCAAGCGCATGGTTTATCATACCCGCGCCGACAGTAACATTACTTAATCTATCGATGATAATGAAAGCACCCGTGCCTTGATTCTCTGCATAAGCATCAAAGTGTAAGGTTTCGCTGGCAACAAAATTAACAATACCAATGTCATTAACCGCTAACTGTGAGCTGGATAAACTTTCCATGGTATTAACGTCATACTTGC
The DNA here is from genome assembly GCA_046710905.1 of Colwellia sp. Lineage (GTDB taxonomy): Bacteria > Pseudomonadota > Gammaproteobacteria > Enterobacterales > Alteromonadaceae > Colwellia. The sequence goes on along the minus strand of JBKEHN010000084.1, from coordinate 1,558 downwards.
TGACAACTTCTTGTGCATGACCTGTGGTCATTTTACTGCCATGTTTGATAAAATACTCACGCCCTGGCTCAAGTTCATTTTCATGCATCCATACCACGGTTGCGCTGAATTCTTTTGCTGATATCGGTAAGCTGCCTTTTTTAACGATGATTTCGCCGCGGCTGATATCAATTTCATTTTCAAGGGTTAGCGTTACGGCCATACCTTTGTCAGCACGTTCTAAATTACCATCGTAAGTAACAATTTCTTTTACTACACTTTCTTTACCTGATGGCAAAGCCACAATAGTATCGCCAACTAAGACATGACCTGAAGCAATAGTACCGGCAAAACCACGAAAATCGAGATTAGGGCGGTTAACATATTGCACTTGAAAACGCAGTTGTGTGAAGGTTTCTTGTTTCTTAACATCAATAGTATTGAGCAACTTCATTAACGTAGCGCCAGGATACCAAGGCATATTTTCGCTTTCTTCGACCACGTTATCGCCATTTAGTGCTGATAATGGCACAAAACGTACATCGGTAAATTCTAATGATTCAGCAAAAACACGATAGTCTTTTTTGATTTCTTGGTAACGTTCCTGAGAATAGTCAACCAAATCCATTTTATTTACTGCAACAACAATGTTCTTGATACCCAATAGCGAACAAATAAACGAGTGACGGCGCGTTTGTGTTTGCACGCCATAACGCGCATCAATCAAGATAATGGCAATATCACACGTTGAAGCACCCGTAGCCATATTACGGGTATATTGCTCATGGCCAGGGGTGTCAGCAATAATAAACTTACGCTTATCCGTTGAGAAATAACGATAAGCGACATCAATAGTGATACCCTGCTCACGCTCTGACTGTAAACCATCAACAAGTAAGGCTAAATCGATTGCTTCACCGGTAGTACCTGATTTTTTAGAATCTTTTTCAATAGCAGCAAGTTGATCTTCAAAAATCATCTTTGAATCATGCAACAAACGACCAATTAAGGTACTTTTGCCGTCATCGACACTACCACACGTTAAAAAACGTACTAATTCTTTGTTTTCATGTTGCTTTAAATAAGCTTGAATATCGTCTTCAATTAACTCTGACTGGTGACTCATAATTTTCCTTTAAATGCTTTAAGGATGCAGGCTTTAAGGTTTAGGGTACTCCCTAATCTAATTTACTCTTTTCAAGCGACTTTTTTAACCCAGTGAGCATAGCACCCGTATGTTTAGTTTTTTTTATCCATTCTTTGCCAAGAGAGCTCTCTATATAGCCAATGTCTATAGCTATATAAATTTGAGTGCATAATTCGGCACAAGAGCCCATGGCAAGATTAATAAAATAGCGTTTTTCTTTATCGCTAGACCTTGCCATTCCTTCAGCGATATTGCTTGGAATAGATAAGCCTGAACGAGTTATTTGGTCTCTAAAGCCATAATCTTTACAGTCTTTAAAATACTTGTACAAATCAGCTGACAACCTGGCTGAAACCTTCCAAACTTCAAGCTTTTCAAAGTTTACATATCACCATCCTTGGTTATATTTTTAGATCTTAAAGCGTTATAGCA